>NZ_RWKS01000010.1:0-181762 GCF_003985085.1 Sphingomonas sp. TF3
AGATACATCCCATCGACTAACGAGATCTGTCCGACACATCAGATTTCCGCAACCGCGTCGAAACGCTGTTTCTCAGTCGATCTTACCTTTGCCGACCTCAAGGTATCGAGCCTCAAACCTCGATATACCGCGCCGCATACTCCACCGGGAAATTGACCGATCGCGCGATGAAGCAATGCGCGTGGATCCGCCCATGGATGGCATCCGCCACCGCCAGATCGCTCCCCGCGACCAGCTCGATCCTGGGCCGCAGCACCGCCTTGACGAAGCGCCCCGTGCCATCGGGCGCGCTTTCGCCGAGCCCAAGCGGGTCGTCGGTATAGGCGGTCACCACCACCCCGGCCACGCTCGCGAGATGCAGATACCAAAGCATGTGGCAGCCCGAGAGCGTCGCCAGCAGCAGGTCCTCGGGGTTGGGCAGCCCCGGATCGCCGCCGAGCAGTGGATCGTTCGAGCAGTCGATCACCGGCTTGCCCGGCGTCACAATCTGCCACGTCCGGTCATAGCCGCGATACTGCCGCGTCCCCTCGCCGCGATTGCCCGTCCAGGCGATCCGCGCGGTGTACTGGTGCTCGGCCATATTATCCCTCGATGATGTGCGGCACGAAGCGCGCGGTGTTGCCGGTGATCGGCCCGTCCTCGCGAATGCCCATGCCCGCCGGCGCGCCATCGACAATCCACGCGCCCAGCACCGGGCGCTGCTCGCCGCTGCCCGGCAGATTGTACAGCGCCTGATAGACGAAGCCTTCCTCGCCATAGTCGCCGCCGGTCTCGGCCAACGTCGCGCCCCCTTTGACCAAAGTGACATTCGCCCCTTCGCGCGCCAGCAACGGCTTGCGGACGTAGTCGCCCGCCAGCGGCACGCGCCGCGTCTCCAGCAGATTGGGGTGCCCCGGATACAGCTCCCACAGCACCGCCAGGATCGCCTTGTTGCTCCACAGCATCTTCCAGATCGGCTCGATCCACAGCGTGCTGCTCAGGCTCTCGACCAGATCGCGCCCGAACGGTTCGTTGACCAGCCATTCCCACGGATAGAGATGGAAGATCGCGTCGATAGGTGCGTTGTCGAGATCGACGAAGCGCCGCCCCGCGCTGTCCCAGCCCAGATCCTTCATCTCGATCAGCCGCGTGTCGATCCCCGCCGCGCGCGCGGTATCGGCGAGGTAAGCGGTGGTCACGCTGTCCTCCCCCGCCGCATCCGCGACATGCGCCAGATAGAGCGCGCTGCTCCCCGGCGGCGGCGCGATGTCGCGCCATTTGGCGATCAGCGCGTCGTGCAGGCTGTTATACTGGTCGTGGCTTGGGAAGACCGCTTCCTTCCAGTCCCATTGGATCACCGCCGCCTCGATCAGCGAGGTCGGGGTGTCGCAATTGAACTCGAACAGCTTGGGCGGGCCGGAGCCGTCATAGCCGAGGTCGAACCGCCCGAAATTGAGCGCGGGGGGCTCGGCATTCCACGAATCGTAAATGGCATTGTGGCAGAAAGCGGGAATGCCGAAGTCGCCGAGCAACTCTCGGTCGAGCACATGCTCCCCGGCGGCGAGGAACATCTCGTAGAGCTCGGCACTGGCGCGCTCGATCGTCTCGATCTCGGCCAGCGAAAAGCGATAGCAGGCGCTTTCGTCCCAATAAGGCTGGCCGCCAACGCTGTGCCAGACGAGCCCGAGTTCCTCGACCCGTGCCTGCAAGTCGCGGCGCGGGCTGCAATCGGTGCGGCGCATCACTCGCCCACCCCGCCGCTACCGCCGCGTGCGCTCATCCCGAAGCCGCCGCGCGACACCGTCGCCGAGGAGGCGCGCGCATAGCCGACGCCCGCGCGTGGGGTCGTGTATCCACCCGCCAACGATTGGCCCATCGGCGGCACCATGCTGCCGCGCGACAGATAATACCAGGTCGCCGCCCCGACGATCGCCCCGCCACCGCCATGCCCGCCGCCACTGCGCACGCAATTGGCATCGTCGGTGCGCAGGCCCGCCGCATCGCGGCACACCGCAACATCCGACTTGGCGACATCGGCAGAGGGGCTGCACGCCCCCGCCAGCAACGCCGTCGCCACCGCGCTGGTAATCGGCAAAACCCTCGGATCGAATGTGCGCTTGGCCATGTGTCTGAAACTCCGCTGTTCCATCGACTATAGGGGTACGCACATCGCCCGAATAGCGAATCCGACACCGCAACCAGCCCACTGGCCGCGTCGGCAACCCGCGCCGTGACAAGTAAAGGCCGATCCTAAACGTGGATCGGCGGCATTGCACATCGTGCAACACCGCCGATACGGACCCTGTGTCGTCGTCAGGCCGCCTTAGTGACGAATCCAGCCCCCCTGTTCTACGGTCGCATGGGTCACCGTCGGACGGGCTTTGCCGTTGGCGCGCGCAGGCTGGGCCACCACCCGTTTCGCGGACGTGTCGACTTTGAACTGCGACGCTTGCTCGCTCAGCGACACCACTTCGGTCGACAGGTTGCGCGCGGCGGCAGAGGTTTCCTCCACCATCGCCGCATTCTGTTGAGTCGAACGGTCCATTTCGTTGATCGCCGCGCTGATCTCGGTGATCGCCGACGATTGCGCCTGGCTGTCCGATGCCATTGAGCCGAGCAGCTTATGCACCGCATCGACATCGCCAGCGATGTTCGCCAGCGCCACATCGACCCGCTCGACCGCCTTCACCGCCGTCACAATCTCGGTTTGCGTCACGGTCAGCTGGTCACGCGCGCGCTTCGCTTCCTCCTCGGCGCGCATGGCGAGCGCGCTCACCAGATCGGCAACGACGGCGAAGCCCCGGCCCGCGTCGCCGGCACGCCCCGCCTCAACCGCTGCGTTCATCGCCAGCACCCGCGTCTGGAAGGCGATCTTGTCGAGGCCCTCAATGACGCTGTCGATTCCCTCCGCGCTATGGCTCACCCGGCCCATCGCCTGCACCGCCTCGTCCGCGGTTTCGCGGCCACCGCCGACCGTCGCAATCGCTTGATCGGCCCGCGCGACCGTCTGTCCGGAGGCGACCGCGGTCGCCTTGAGACGATTGTCCATCTGGGCAATCGCGGCAGAGGTTTCCTCAAGGCTTGCCGCATTGCTTTCGGTACGCCGCGCCAGGTCTTCCGATGCCTGAGCAATCTCGCCCGATCCGGTCAAAATGCCCGCCGTGCTTTCCCCCACCGCGCCGATCAGCGTACGCAGATTCAACAGGGCCGAATTGAAGTTGTTCTTCAGCTCGTCAAATTCCGGGGCAAACGTGGTCGTTATGTCGACCGTCAAATCGCCGCGCGACAAACCTCCAAGGTTGGTCAACAACGTTTCGACAACCAGGAGCGATTTCGCCTGCTCCTCTGCGCGCCGCGCAATGCTGACTTTGAGGTCCCCCTGCATCTTCCGCAAGGATTCGGCCAGAGTGCCGACCTCATCGACCTGCTGGATATGCAAGGTTTGATCGAGCTGTTCGCGCGCGATGCCATCGGCAAACTCGGCGCATTCGCGGATCGGGCGGGCAATACGGGCAGCGGCCAGGGAAATCGCGAAGATCGCAGCGACGGCTACGCCGAGGCCAAGCACAAGCTGCCAGACGACCCCTGAGATCGCACGTGAACCGAGCGTAGCGCTCAGCGTATCGGCCTGCGCCAGAACCAGAGCGCGTGGCACCGAGATCACCACCGACCATGGGGTCGTACTGCGCCCGAGATGGATCGGCGAATAGACGTCGATATTGGTCTGCTTCGCGTCGTCAAGCACCTTGGCCTCACCCGATCGTACGATCCCTTCCAATTGCGACCAACGCGGATCGACCGACGCGGCCGGCTTTCCGATCGAGGACGGGTCGGCGCTGTTTGCGGCGATCAGGCCGGTATCGCTGACAATCAGCATCACGCCCTTGCCCGAAAACAGCGAGCTATTGGTCTTGATCGCCAATTTCTGCAGAAAATCGAGATCGTAATCCGCACCGGCAACGCCCACGAACTTGCCGCCGACCGAGATCGGCACCGACATCGTCGCCAGAAATACGCGCTTGCCCTGCACCGTATAGGGCAACGGGCCAAGGATGCTTTCCTGATTGTTGGTGCGCGGCCCAAGATACCAGCCACCTTTGACCAGTCCGTTGGGATGGCGTTCGGCGCTGTTATATTCGACCAGCGGCTGGATCGCGACGCTGCCATTGGCCGCGCGCGTCCAATAAGGCAGATAGCGTCCGCTATCGTCCGATCCCTTCGCGCGATTATTGACGAAGGCGGCGTCCGCGCCGTCGATCGCATTCGGCTCCCATGCCGAATAGGTGCCGTTAAAGCCGGGGTTTTGTTCCAGAACCCGCCGCATGATCGCGTTGAACTGGTCGCGCCGTGCGCCGCTCGGCGTGCTATTGACCAAAACCGAGAACGACTGGGCGGTCGTGCGTGCCGCATCGAACGCGACATCCAACGCACCTTTCACCGTGTCCGCTTCGACCGCCGCACGATTTTGCAGGGTATCCTTGGCTTGGCCGCTAACGATCCCACCCACTTCGCTGCCAACAAACAGATGCGAAGTTAGAGCAAATACAGCGCTGAGAAATACGAGTATTGCTACCGTCATTCCCAAACATATTCCGGCAATTATTGCGATCTTTCTCTGTAAAGATCGGATAGAATCGAGACGTTTCATCAAGTTCATTGCATCATCCAGTTTGAAGCGAGTTACCGCCAAGCGATAGGAGACGCGTCACGACAAAGCGAAACGTCAGTTATATTATAGAACAATTGGCAGAAAATCTTAGATTTTTCTGAACAATATTTGAACACTCTCTCCGAATGCCACGGGAAGCCCGGCCCGTGCGGCCGGGAAGTTCGGTACCGCCATCGTCCGGCATGCGGTCGCCATGTTGCACCCCGCGCGCGCCTCGCTTAGGCAGGGCCCCATGAAACTGATCATCGGCAACAAGGCCTATTCCTCCTGGTCGCTGCGCGGCTGGCTTGCGTGCAAGCAATCGGGCCTGCTGTTCGAGGAAGCGGTCGTGCCGCTGTACGATGCCGAATGGGACAAGCGCCGCGAGGGCGACGAATTCGCGCCCTCCTCGGGCAAGGTGCCGATCCTGTGGGACGGCGATGCGGTGGTGTGGGACAGCCTCGCCATCGTCGAATATCTGGCGGAAAAGACCAGCCGCGACCTGTTCTGGCCCGATGACACTGCAGCCCGCGCTATGGCGCGATCGATGGCGGCGGAAATGCACTCCAGCTTCACCGCGCTGCGCCGCAAGCACAGCATGAACGTGCGCCAGATCTTCCCGGCGCGCCGCCCCGACGACGACGTGCTCGCCGATCTGCAGCGGATCATGGAACTTTGGGCGCAGGCGCGCGCGCGCTTCGGCGGCGAAGGCGATTTCCTGTTCGGCGCGTTCGGGGCGGCGGACATCATGTATGCCCCCGTCGTGACCCGCATTGTCACCTACAGCTTACCCGTCGCGCGCTTCGCGACCTCCTATATGGATGCAGTGCTCCACCACCCCTTCATGCAGGACTGGATCCCCTCGGCGCAGGAAGAGGAATGGGTGATCGAGCAGTTCGAACAGCCCGCCGCCAAGACCTAAATTCAGGGCCTGACGCTCAGGGCAGGCGCGCCGTCGCGTATGGCGTACCGTCCTTATGCTCATAGCCGTCGACGGTGAAACGCATGTCGATGTCGGGATACTCCCCGCCGAGCAGCCGCTCGCCCGCTCCGATCGCGACGAACACGCAATCGCTGTCGGTGCGGTTCTGCAAATGGTGCCCGTCGCCCACCCCCGCCGGGAAGGTCGCGATGTCGCCCGCGCGCATCAGCGTCTCGCCGCCATCCTCGACCAGCACCGCCTCGCCCGACAGCATCACCACCATCTCATCCTCGTCGGCATGCCAATGCCGCTGCGACGACCAGGCCCCAGGCTTGAGGGTAACGTGGCTTGCGGCGAAGTGTGTCAGCCCCGTCACCGGTGCCAGCCGACGATACCAGCGCCCCGCCACTGGCGCATCAAATGGGGCTGGAT
Source organism: Sphingomonas sp. TF3 (assembly GCF_003985085.1). Taxonomy (NCBI): domain Bacteria; kingdom Pseudomonadati; phylum Pseudomonadota; class Alphaproteobacteria; order Sphingomonadales; family Sphingomonadaceae; genus Sphingomonas; species Sphingomonas sp. TF3. Next base: position 5,982 of record NZ_RWKS01000010.1, read on the forward strand.
AGCCGGTCGCATTGGTTTGCGGGATTGTGTCGAGATCGAGCTTGGGCAATGTCCCCTCCCATGAATGACCGTCTTCTGCCCGATCCGCTCGACCTCGCCAAGGCGTTGCTCGCTTGCGAAAGCGTAACGCCCGCGCAAGGCGCGGTGTTCGATGTGCTGGAGGCGGCATTGCTGCCGCTCGGTTTCACGGTTGACCGCTCCATCGTTGGTTCCGCGCCCGACGGACCGGTCGAAAACCTGCTGGCGACGCGCGGCGGGCGTGGCACGCACCTGGCCTTTGCCGGGCATCTCGACGTCGTGCCGCCGGGCGAAGGGTGGACCAGCGGCGCGTTCGCTCCTGAAGTGCGCGGCGGGCTGCTGCACGGGCGCGGCGCGGTCGACATGAAGGGGGCGATCGCAGCCTTCGTCGCAGCAATCCCGGTCGAGCCCGGCATTCCGCTCAGTCTCATCATCACCGGCGATGAGGAAGGGCCCGCCATTTTCGGCACGCGCGCACTGATCGAACGAATGGCGGAAAACGGCGTGCGGCCCGATTTGTGCCTGGTCGGCGAGCCGACCTCCACCGCGCGGCTGGGCGATACCCTTAAGATCGGGCGACGCGGATCGGTCAACATCTGGATCGGGGTTCCGGGCAAGCAAGGCCATGTCGCCTATCCGCACCTGGCCGACAATCCGATCCCGCGCCTGGTCGCGATGCTCGCCGAAATCGACGCGATCGTGCTCGATGCCGGTAACGCGTGGTTTCAGCCTTCCAACATCGAGGTGACCGACATCACCGTCGGCAACCCCGCCACCAACGTCATCCCGGCGCGCGCCGAGGCGCGGCTCAGCATCCGCTTCAACGACGAACAGCGCGGCGTCGATCTCGCCGACCGGATCGAGGCGATCGTCAAGCGCCACGATCCCGCCGCCACGATGGTCGCACGCATTTCGGGCGAAGCGTTCCTCACCGCCCCCGGCCCCTTCTCAGACCTGATCGGCGATGCAATCGCGGCGCAGACCGGCATCCGCCCCGAACTCTCCACCACCGGCGGCACCTCCGACGCGCGCTTCCTGTCGGCACTGTGCCCGACGGTGGAATTCGGCCTGCTCAACGCGACGATGCACAAACTCGATGAAGCGGTAGCACTCGACGATCTACTCGCGCTGAGCCGAATCTACCGCGACATAATCGTGCGCGTCGCCGCGCTCTAAGCGATTCAAACGACTCAAAATTCCCCGCGACTCGTGGTGATTCCTCGGTTTGTGTGGACGCGAGTCCGCAGAATGGGTAAGCTCGGGCTTAACCATAACGGCACGCGGGCATGGCGATCGACCCCTGGTTCCCAATTGCAATCGTCTGCAGCCTGGCAGGATACGGATCGTATCTCGCCGGGCTGCGACGGCAATTGGTACAACCCAATCGCGCCTCCTGGCTGATCTGGACGGCAGCGACGGCGGTCGAGGCCGCCACCTATGCGGCAGTCAACCCAGCGGCGCTGCAAGGCTGGGTGTTCGCGCTCTCCACGCTCGCGTGTCTGCTGGTGACGATCGGGATCTGGCGGCGTTCGGTGTGGAGCGCGCCGTCGCGCGGCGAAGTGGCCTGCACCGCCGCGTGCCTCGCCGCGCTGCTAGTGTGGATCGTGTCGCGCAATGCCTTTTGGGCGCACATGTTGGTGGTCGCCGCCGTCCCCGTCAGCTTCTGGCCGACCTGGCAAAGCGTGATGGAAGACCGCACGCGCGAACGCTCACCCGCATGGGGACTGTGGACGATCGGCGATCTGGCGACCTTGCTGGTGGCGACGCGCAATGGCGACCAACATGCCGGGGAATATGTCTATATCCTGGTCGAACTGCTCTGCCACGCCAGCGTGTGGTTCATGGTCGGGCTGGCGACGATCAACCCGCTGCGCTCGCTCGGTTTCCGCGACGGGCGCTTCTACGTGCTGGACGCTTATGCCCCCACCGCCAATCTGTTCGCGGTCGGCGAGACGCATCTGGGCAAGGCGGTCTATGCCGCGCAAGGCTTTGCCGAAGGCGACGAGATCATCCGCTTCACCGGTCGCCGCTTCCGCGCCGATCGCGTGCCGAGCCTGATGCGCGGATCGAGCGACCGCTTCGTCCAGGTAACCCCCGAACATTATATGGGTCCCTCTGGCCGTATCGACGATCTCATCAACCATAGCTGTTCGCCCAATGCCGGGCTGCGCTTTGGCGGCACCAGCGTCGTGCTGGTCGCGACCCGCGACATCGCGCCCGGCGAAGAAATCGCCTGGGATTATTCGACCACGCTCGCCGAATCGAACTGGCACATGATCTGTCAGTGCCGCAGCCCGGAGTGCCGCCGCGTGATCGGCAATTTTTCCACACTGTCGCCCGAGCGGCAGGAATGGTTCCGCGCGCGCAACCTCGTCGCGCCCTATTTGCGGCGCAAGGACGAGATCGCCCCGCTGCGCGACCGCGCCGCCTAAGCCCCCGCCAACATCGCGCGGATCCGCGCGGCCAGCGTGTCCATCGCGAACGGCTTGGCGATCAACGCCATACCAGGTTCGAGCGGACCATCCCCGACCACCGCATTTTCGGCAAAGCCCGTGATGAACAGCACGGGCAGTTCGGGGCGGGACGCGCGCGCGGCATCGGCGACCTGCCGCCCGTTCATACCGCCGGGCAAGCCGACATCGGTGATAAGCAAATCGATTCGTCCCTGCGATTTCAGCACCTTAAGTGCCTGCTCGCCGGTTTCGGTCTCGATCGCCGAATAACCGAGTTCTCCGAGCAACTCCATGACGAGCATCCGCACGGTCGGCTCGTCATCGACCACCAGCACCGTTTCGCCCGCACCGACCGGGATCGCGGTCCCGGCCCCGGCGGCGATCAAGTCCGCCGCCTCGCCGATATGGCGCGGCAGCAGAAGCGTCATAGTCGTGCCCTGGTCGCGCACGGAATCGATCTGCACATGCCCGCCCGATTGTCGCACAAAGCCATAGATCATCGACAGGCCAAGTCCCGTTCCCTGCCCCATCGGCTTGGTCGTAAAGAACGGATCGAACGCCCGCGCGATCACTTCGGGGCTCATGCCCGTGCCGGTGTCGGCGACGCTGAGCGCGAGATAGGGGCCTGGCGGCACGTCACGCTCGCCCGCCGCTTTCTCGTCTAGCACGACATTGTGCGTGGCGATCGTCACCATGCCGCCATCGGGCATGGCATCGCGCGCGTTGATGCACAGGTTGAGCAAGGCGTTCTCAAGCTGGTTGGCGTCGGCCAGGATCGGCCAGCTATCGGCGGGCGTCACCACGTCGAGCACGATGCTGGGGCCGAGCGTCCCGCGCACCAGATCTTCCATCCCCGCAATCAGCTTCGCCACATCGGTCGGTCGGGGGTCGAGCGGTTGACGGCGCGAGAAGGCGAGCAACCGATGCGTCAGTGCAGCCGCGCGCGCGGCTCCGGATTGCGCCGCGCCGATATAGCGCGGCAGATCGTCGATCCGCCCCTGGTTCAGGCGAAGCTGCATCAGCTCCAGCGCGCCCGAGATGCCGGTCAGCAGATTGTTGAAATCGTGCGCGAGGCCGCCGGTCAATTGTCCGACCGCCTCCATCTTCTGGGATTGCCGCAGCCGCTCCTCCAATTCGCGCTGGCGGCTGACGTCGACGCCGACACCGACGACCTTGCCCGGCTTGCCGTCCGGGTCGCGCAGCACGTGGTTGCGCGCCATGATCCAGCGCACACTGCCGTCGGGCAGTTGCAGACGATATTCATTGGCACCGTCGCCGCCAGTCGCACGGACATGCGCGATTGTGGCCTGCATCTTGGGCAGGTCCTCCGGGTGGATGCGCGCCATCACGTCCGCCAGCGTAACGCCCCGCGCCACATGCTCCGGGCTGAAACCGTATAGCGCGGCAAACTCGCTATCGCTCTCGAAACGGTCGTTCGCCAGATCGTAGGTCCACACCCCCACCCCGTTCATCGCCTGCAGCACCATCCGCGTGCGCGTTTCGGCCGCCAGCAACTCCTGATGCTGTCGCCGCTCCTCGGTAATGTCGCGGGCGCTGGTGTAGAGTCGGTCCCCGAACAGCGTGGTTTGCCACGCAAAGGTCCGGTAGTCGCCCGCCCTGGTCCGCAAGCGCTTCTCCAGCCGGTGGGTCGTTTCGGCGGCGGCGATGCGTGCGATCTCGGCGGCACTGCCACCAGTGTCTTCGGGATGGCGCAACCATTGCGAATCGCGGCCCAGGATATGTTCGGCGGACCATCCCAGCGCGCGTTCCCAGGCAGGGTTGATCGACAGCCACCGACCATCGCGCGTGGCAATCCCCAGCAAATCCTCGCTCACCTCCCACAGCCGGTCGCGCTCGGCGGTCCGCGCTGCGACTTCGCCAGCCAGGTCCGCATTCAACGCCCGCAGCCGCTCGACCGCCCGCACGCGCGCGACTGCGTCCCAACTCAATTCCGCAACTTCCTCAATCAGTGCGATTTCGTTGCCGGTCCAGTTTCGCGGCTCCGCATGGCTAAGATAGAAGCCGCCTTGCCATTCGCCGCCACGAAGCAAGGGTACCGTGACCCCGGCTCGGCTGCCGACCAGGCCCAGCGCCTCCGCAGGCGGTGCATCACGGTCATCCGGCATGCCGAACGCGATCGTCTCGCCTGTCCGCATGGCAGCGTCCCAGCGCGCCCCGAAAACAGCCGCAGGGATCGGCCGCGTAAGCGGCGACAATGCTCCACCAACCCAACTCGGCCCATATTCGACGACGTGATCCGGGGTCACATCGAAGAAGCCCGCCCGGTCAACGCCCAGATATTGGCCGACCGCTTCCGCCGTCAGGTGCATAACCTCGGCGGAATCGCGCTGAACCCGCTGCTGTTCGACAAGGTGCAAAACGAAATCCCGCTCGGATTTCGCCGCGATTAGCGCGCGTTCGTTCAGCACTTGCGCGGTGACCTCAAGCCCCTGGTTAAGGATGCCGTGGGCCACCCCGTCCTCGTTCAGAATAGGTGAACTGTTATAGCTCCAGAAGGTCTCGGTCAGCGCACCTCCGCGCACCATCATCAGACGTTGGGCGACATGCGAGATCCCCTCACCGGCCGCCAACGTCTCGCGGAACTGGGCACCAAGCACCGGCCAGATGTCGGGGCGGGCCTCCGCCGCCGGTCGGCCCAGCGCCCAGGGGTGGTTGTCCGCGAGCACGGTCCACGCATCGTTGTAGAGCAGCAGGAATTCGGAGCCCCAGTAGATCGCAGTCGGGAAGCTGGAACGCAAACAGAGCCCAACGCTAAGCTTCAAGGCGGCGGGCCAATCCTGCGGGGGCCCGAGCGGATGCGACGCCCAATCGAAATCGCGCAGCAGCGCCCCGACCGCGCCGCCGCCGTCGAGAAAACGCACGCCCTCTCTGCTTGTCGCTGGGTCGGCTTTCTGATCCTGGGGTGCCATAACTTTGGTCTCGAACGCTGGCTTAAGCCGGACGGTGCGACGACTGGCGCCAGCCCAACCGTGCGGACCAGCATCGACCCTGTCAACATACTACCGTTTTAGCGCAACTGGCGCGAGACGCGGGCTTACGATAAGAAGTTTCATTCGAAACCACATTGAGGCCAGACTCGCGATGCCGCTCCATGACCTTGCTCATTATGGCCTGTCTGCCGAACGCGGATTCCTGTCGCCCCATGAAATCGACGAGATCGCATTGCCCGGGGACTTTGGCCCGATCGAGGAGGCGGCCGCCAAGCTGTCCGGACTGGTGACCACCGGCCGGGTTCGCCACTGGCTCGATGCCTTGCCCACTCCCGATATCGCTGCCTTCCTCGCCACCGCCGCCGATGCGGAAATCGGGCGTGCGATGGTGCGCTATTCCTTTCTCGTTCAGGCTTATGTGTGGGGGGAGCCGACGCCACTCGACCGGCTGCCCGCCAATCTCGCCGTGCCGTTTGTCGCGCTGGCGGACCGGATCGGCTTCCCGCCGGTGATGAACTATGCGGGTTATGTGCTCGACAATTGGTATCGGCTCGACAAGAGCGGCCCGATCGCCCTCGAAAATCTGGTAATGGATCAGCATTTCGCGGGTGGTCAGGACGAAAACTGGTTCGTGCTGGTCCATGTCGCGATCGAGGCCGAGGCAGGCCGCGCACTCGAACTGGCGGTGAAGCTGGTCCAGGCCAGCGATACCGGCGATGCCGCCGCGGTCGAGGCACTGCTGCTGGACATGCACGCGGTATGGGATGCGATCAACGCGATCTTCGATCGCATGGTCGAGAAGTGCGACCCCTATATCTACTTCAATCGGGTGCGCCCCTATATCAACGGCTGGAAGAACAATCCGGCGATGCCCGGCGGGCTGATCTATGACGGGGTCGCCCGTTTCGACGGCAAGCCGCAGGCACTACGCGGACAAACCGGATCGCAAAGCTCGATCGTGCCAACGATGGATGCGCTCTTTCAAGTCGTCCATTCCGGCGACGAGCTACGCGATTTTCTGCTCGAGCTGCATCAATACCGCCCGCGTACGCACCGCGCCTTTATCGAGGATATGCAGGCGGCAAGCGGCCTGCGCGCCTTCGCCGTGACACAGTCGCCGACGCTGAAAGCGGCGTTCAACGCTTGTGTCGAGCAAGTCGCGCGCTTCCGTAGCCGTCACCTCGAATATGCCGCCGCTTATATCAACAAGCAGGCGAGCAATGCTGCGGGCAACGATCCCGATGTCGGCACTGGCGGCACGCCCTTCATGAAATATCTGAAGAAGCACCGCGACGAGAATCGCGCGCAGGTGATCTGATCGGGCGGGCGCGCAATCGCCTAGAGCGCGCCCAGGTCGATCTCTCCGAAACGGTCGAGCGCAGCGTCTGCGGCGGGCATCGGATATTTCAGGCCCGTGGCGCAATTGAACAGCACGACCCGCTCATCCTCATCCACTTCGCCCGTGCGCAGCGCCTCGCGATAGGCAGCGAGCGTCGCGCCGCCTTCCGGGCACAGCAACAGGCCATCTTTCCTGGCGCAATCGTCGACCGCCTTCAGGATCGCGGGATCGCCGACGCCGAGCGCCTTGCCGCCGCTTTCGCGCACCGCGCGCAGGATCAGGAAATCGCCGACCGCCTTGGGCACGCGGATCCCTGCAGCGACGGTAGCGGCGTCCTCCCAGCGTTCGGCATGCTCCTCGCCCGCCTCGAACGCGCGGACGATCGGCGCGCAGCCGCTCGCCTGCACGGCATACATGCGCGGGCGTTCGGACCCGATCCAGCCGAGCTGTTCGAGTTCGTCGAACGCCTTCCACATGCCGATCAGGCCGGTGCCGCCGCCGGTTGGATAGAAGATCGCATCGGGCAGCTTCCAGTCGAACTGCGCGGCCAGCTCCAGCCCCATCGTCTTCTTGCCCTCGATCCGGTAGGGCTCCTTCAGCGTCGAGAAATCGAACCAGCGGCCTTCCGCCGCGCCTTTGCCGACGATCGCACCGCAATCGTCGATCAGGCCGTTGACGCGGTAGACGCGTGCGCCCTGCGCCGCGATTTCGCGCACGTTGATCTCGGGCGTATCGTCGGGACAGAGCACGATCGTCTCGATCCCGCAGCGCGTGGCATAGGCCGCCAGCGCCGCCCCGGCATTACCGTTGGTCGGCATCGCGATGCGGGTGACGCCAAGCTCCTTGGCCATCGCCACCGCCATCACCAGCCCGCGCGCCTTGAACGATCCGGTCGGCAGCCGCCCCTCGTCCTTCACCAGCACATTGGGACTGCCCGACGAGCGCGGAATCGCGATCAGCGGGGTCTCGATCTCGCCCAGGCTGACGATATCGCGCGTATGCCGCACCGGCAGCAATTCGCGCCAGCGCCACAAATCGGTCGGCCGCGCCGCAATCATCGCCTTGGGGATCGCCGCCTTCACCGCGGCCAGATCATAGCGCACCAGCAACGGCCGCCCAACGCGCGACAGGCCATGAAGCTGGTCCGCCTCATAACGCTCCCCGGTCATCGAACATTCGAGATGCGTGACGAACGTCGCGCGCTCGGCGGTGAGGTTGGGGTTAATGGGCATGGCTCTCGCCTTTCAATTTGGAAATCAGCGCGTTGAAAGCGACCGGCAAGTCCTCGAGACGTTTTGCCGTTTCGGATAGCGCATAATAGCGATCGACGGCGAATCCGACTCCGAGCGCTGCGATATGAATCTCGTGCCCCTGCTCGATAGCGCGGATGGTCGCGCGGAGATGACGCTCGAGATAAGATGGGCCATTATGCAGCAAGGTGATGTCATCGACCGGAGCCCCATCGGACACGACAATAAGTGCTTTGTGAGCCTCGTGACGTTGGCACAACATCCCGGCGGCCCAGACGATCGCTTCGCCGTCGATGTTTTCGCGCAAGAGGTCAGGATACAGCATGGCGGCCCAGTCGTCATCGTCAAACGGACGATCGAAATCCTTGTAGATCACATGCAACAGCGCACAGAGGCGACCGGGACGTTTGGGCTGCCCGTTCCAAAGCCAATCCTGTCGCGCTTTTCCGCCGTGCCAGCCGACCGTCGAAAAGCCAAAAACGGCGATGCGGGCCCCAGCCGCAGTCCACGCCTGGCTGACCCCTCTGACAGTCGCGGCTGTATGGGCAATCGGATCATCGCGCATGGACCCCGATTGATCGACCAAGAGGCAGATTGCCCAATCATCCAGCGGCGGCGGCATCGCAACCCGATCGGTCATCACTGCTTCGATGCCCCGCGCGACGGTTACCTTGCGCTGCCAGATCGTGCCATCGCACAAGGACCAACCCTTTGCCTTAAGAAACGCGTCATTGGCCAACGTGTCGGGCACGTCTCGTCCTCGCAGGACTAGATCATGTTGTGTGGTGTACACTGTGTAGGGTTGATCCCGCTTGTCGGGCACCTCGACCGGTTTTGGTTTGCGTCTGCGGGGAAACGCCCAGGCGACATATCCTATCAGCGCTGCTGCAAAGGCGCAGCTCAGGATGTCGCCTAGAGCGTTCTCCGTAAACGTCACCCCGCCTTCGCCACGCCCACCAACGCCGGCCGCAACAGGCGGTCCTTGATCATATAGCCCGACTGCATTTCCTGCACGACCGTGCCGACCGGCTGGTCGCTCGGCACTTCGAACATCGCCTGGTGGAAATTGGGGTCGAGCTTCTCGCCGATCGTGGTCATCTTCTTGATGCCGTGGCGCTGGAACACCGCTTCCAGTTCGCGACCGGTCGCATCCAGACCCGCGATCAGACCCTTCAGCTTCTCATCCTCGCGCAACTCGGCGGGGATCGCGTCCAGGCCGCGCGCGAGATTGTCGGCGACCGACAGCAAATCGCGCGCGAAAGCAGTCGCGGCATAAGCGCGCGCGTCGGCGGATTCCTTCTCGGCACGACGACGGACATTTTGCGCCTCGGCATGGGCATACAAGACCTGCGACTTGGCATCGGCAAGTTCGGCTTCCAGCTTGGCGACACGCTCTTTCGCGTAATCGTGTTCGGCCACTTCCGGCGCGTCGGTCGCGGTTTCGGCGCGCAGTTCGCTGGTCAAGTTGATCTTTTCGTCTTCGATCATGTCGTCACACTATCCAATTAGCCCATGAGCCGCGCGAGTGTCGCGGCGGTATAATCCACCATGGGCACGACGCGCGCATAGTTCAACCGTGTCGGCCCAATCACACCAACAACGCCGATCACGCGACCATCAAGACCACGGAAGGGTTTGGTGATGACAGATGAACCGGAAAGCGAGAATAATTTGTTCTCCGCACCAATGAAGATGCGCGTCGCATCGCCCGCGCTGGCATTGTCGAGCAGACGCGCGATTTCCTGCTTGCCCTCCAGGTCGTCGAGCAATTCGCGGACACGTTCCAGATCGGCGGCGGCGGCATCGTCGATCAGCCGCGCCTGCCCGCGGACGATCAGCACCGGGCGGCGATCGGCATCCTCGCTCCAGATCGCGAGGCCGCGTTCGACCAGCGTCCGCGCCGCGCCGTCCAGCGCGGCGCGCTCGTCGGCCATCTCCCGCTCGATCCGCGCGCGGGCCTCGGACAAGGTCAGGCCGCCGAGCATGGCGCTCATATAATTGCCAGCCTCGACCAATGCCGATGGTGGCAGGCCGAGGGGGATATCGATCACGCGATTTTCGACCGAGCCATCCTCGCCGACCAGCACGGCCAACGCCTTGTCGGCGGAGAGGGTGACGAAGGTCATTTGCCGCAACACCAGTTCGCGCTTGGTCACCATCACCATACCGGCGCAGGCTGACAGGCCCGACAGCGCCGCCGTCGTCGCCGCGATCGCCTGTTCGACCGGCCCGGCCTGTTCAATCTGGCGCTCGATCGCGGCCCGTTCCTCGGGCGAGGGTTCGAGCGCCTGCATCATGCCATCAACGAACAACCGGAGGCCGTTATCGGTCGGCATCCGCCCGGCACTGGTATGCGGCGCGGCGAGCAGGCCAAGTTCTTCGAGATCCTGCATCACATTGCGGATCGAGGCGGGCGACAAGTTGAGCCCGGACATTTGCGCAATCGTGCGCGAACCGATCGGCGCGCCGGTCGCAAGGTAGCTGTCCACCACCACGCGAAACACGTCGCGGGCGCGGTCGTTGAGTTCGGTGATCGGTGCGGTGGTCATGGTCGGCAATATGGGGCCAACGCGCCGCCCACTCAACCAGCACCCTCAATCGTCTGTCCCTGGGGCTCTGGGGACAGACGCTCAATCGTCGCCGCGATCGCGCTCGACGGTCCACACCTGTTCGCCCGTCACCGTATCGGGAATTGCCCGGCCGGCCGCGTTGCGGGTCGGGCGATAGCGCAGTTTGTCGATGATCAACTGGCAGGTCGCCGCATCGAGCGCGGCATTCCCGCTCGACCGCGTGACCCGGCACGCCGTCACGCGCCCCTTAACACCGACGTCGAATTCGAGCCCGACCTTGCCCGCCACGCCCGCGTCGTACAGCGCGCGCGGCAAATCGCGGTATTTCAGTTCGCCGTGAATCAGTTGCAGCGGGATTTCCCCGCCCCCGCCGCCGTCGCCATCGCCGCCGTCTCCGCTGCCGGTGCCATTGCCCTGCCCGCCACTGCCGGTGCCGGGGCCGCGGACTGGGGCTGCGCCAGCCGAAGGGTCACTGCCGATTCCAGCGATCGGCGCAACGGCAATGGGGGGCGGCTGCGGCGGGCGGATCACCAGCGGCGGCGCAACGACTTCGTTCGCCTTGGCGGTAAGATTGGGGGGTGCGGCCGCGCCCGCCTTGCGCTTCTGCGCCTCATGCGGTGCAGGGACGACGTCGGGCTTGGGCGGCGGCGCGGGCGGCGTGACGACGAAGGCCTTCAAGTCCTCCACCACCTTCGTCCGGAAATCGACCGACAGCCCGCTGATTAGCCCATAGCCGATCGCCAGCACCAGCAGCGCCGCACCGCCTGCACCTTTCAGGCGATCCTGGGTCGAAGGGTGATAGTGCGTCATCGTGACGGCGTGGCTCCGTGAAGTGCCCCCTCAGATAGGGGTGACACTGCCTCAACGCACGGGTACGGCGAGCCGACCATTTTCAGGAGAATATCGATGCGCCCCAGCGGCCGTACCCCCGACCAGATGCGCGCGATCACCATCACGCCCAACTTCACGCGCCATGCCGAGGGATCGGTACTGATCGGCTTCGGCGACACCAAGGTGCTGGTCACCGCCTCGATCGAGGAAAAGGTGCCGCCGTTCCTGCGCGGCAAGGGCGAAGGCTGGGTCACCGCCGAGTACGGCATGCTCCCGCGTGCCACGCACACCCGGGGCAGCCGCGAAGCCGCCAAGGGCAAGCAATCCGGCCGCACCCAGGAAATCCAGCGCCTGATCGGCCGTAGCTTGCGCGCCGTCACCGATCTGAAACTGCTCGGCGAGCGCCAGATCGTGCTCGATTGCGACGTGATCCAGGCCGATGGCGGCACCCGCACCGCCTCGATCTCGGGCGCATGGGTCGCGCTACGCCTCGCCATTGATGGCTTGCTGGCGAGCGGCAAGCTCACCGCCGACCCGCTGACCCAGAAGGTCGCGGCCATCTCTTGCGGCATCTACAAGGGCACGCCCGTGCTCGACCTCGATTATGACGAGGATTCGAACGCCGACGCCGACGCCAATTTCGTTCTGCTCGAAAACGGCAACATCGCCGAAGTGCAGGCGACCGCCGAAGGCGCGACCTATGATGAGGAAGCGCTGCTGCGCTTGCTCCGCCTCGCGCGCATGGGCTGCACCGACATCTTCGCCGCGCAAGCCAAGGCCGTCGCAAAATGACCGAGGCCGTGCCGCCGCAAGCGATCCGCAAGCTCGCCCCCGGCAAGCTCGTCATCGCCAGCCACAATGCCGGCAAGGTGCGCGAGATCAACGCGCTCCTCGCCCCTTATGGCATTGAAGCGATCTCGGCGGCCGAACTCGATTTGCCTGAGCCCGAGGAGACCGGCACCACCTTCGTCGCCAATGCCGAATTGAAGGCGTTGCAGGCGGCGGATCTGTCGGGCCTCCCCGCGCTGGCCGACGATAGCGGCCTGTGCGTCGATGCGCTGGGCGGCGATCCCGGCGTCTACACCGCCAATTGGGCCGAAACGCCCAATGGCCGCGACTGGACGCTGGCGATGACCAAGGTCGAACAAGCGATCGCCGCCAAGGGCCCAGACGCCAGCCGCGACGCGCATTTCGTCTGCGTCCTCGCGCTCGCCTGGCCCGACGGTCACGTCCAATGGTTCGAAGGCCGCGCCGACGGCACGCTCACCTGGCCGCCGCGCGGCGCGGTCGGCTTCGGCTATGATCCGGTGTTCGTGCCGACCGGCAGCGATCTCACCTATGCCGAAATGGACCCGGCGCAGAAGCACGCCATCAGCCACCGCGCCGCGGCGTTCGCGCAGCTGATTGCGGCGGTGCTGTAAACCCCAACCCGTCACCCCGGCCTTGTGCCGGGGACCACCGTGCAAGACGCGCAACGCTAAAAATCGCACGACATCCGCGCGGCTGAGTGGCCCCCGGCACAAGGCCGGGGTGACGAACGGCTAGGGACGCGTCAATCTCCCGCGTGCTGCCCCACCACATTCCCAGGTGGGGTGTAGCGGCACACCAGATAATCATCGCGCGCACTGCTCGCGAGCGCACAGCCCATCTGGCTGGTGCGCCGCCAGATGATCTGCGTGTAATGCGCGACATCCTGCCAGTGGCCGGTCGTACTGATGTCGGGCACTGCGCCGGCGCGATAGCTGCGCCCCTCATCGAGCCAGAGCTGCACCATCTCGTCGTATCGATAGGCCCCGCGCGATCCCATGAAGAGGTTCTCGCCCTCGGCGATTCGCCCGCGCGGCTCGGTCGAATGTTTGAACTCGCGCGTCGCGGCCAGCACTGCGGCATAGCGCGCAGCGTCCTCGGCCAGTTCGGCATTCCACGCCAGCGGCGGTGCGCCGACTGCGGCGCGCGCGCGGTTGTGCCCGTCGAGCATCGCGCGCTGCAGCAGCGATTCTCCCCGCGCGGCGGGCGCTTCGCTCAGCCGTGGCTCGGTTACGCGGGGCGGTTGGTCGGGGTCGGACGCGACGCATCCCATCAGCAATGCCAGCGGTACCAAAGCCAGCCAGTGAACGCGCATCTTTCGTAATCTCCCCGACACGCCCATAGGCTCCCGTTGATGAATGCCCCCGAAACGCCCCTGCTAACGCCTCCTCTGGCGCTTTATGTCCATTGGCCATTCTGCGTCTCGAAATGTCCCTATTGCGACTTTAACAGCCATGTCCGCGACAGCGTCGATCAGGCGGCGTGGCGCGACGCGTTGCTCGCCGACCTGGCCTATGAAGCGCAAGCGCTGCCGGGACGGCGGCTCGGCTCGATCTTCTTCGGCGGTGGCACGCCTTCGCTGATGCCGCCCGAGACGGTCGCGGCAGTAATCGACGCCGCCACCACCCACTGGCCCGCCGAGGCCGACATCGAAATCACGCTGGAGGCCAACCCCTCCTCGGTCGAAGCAGCACGCTTTGCCGACATTGCACGCGCCGGCGTCAACCGCGTGTCGCTCGGCCTGCAGGCGCTTGACGATGCCGCGCTCGCCTTTCTCGGCCGCGCGCATGATGTGGCCGAGGGCCTCGCCGCGCTCGACACCGCGCAAGCCGCCTTCGCGCGCGTCAGCTTCGACCTGATCTACGCCCGCCCCGGCCAGACGCTCGCCGCGTGGGAGGCCGAACTGGCGCGCGCGCTGGCCTTCGGCACCGAGCATCTCTCACTCTACCAATTGACGATCGAGCCCGGCACGCGCTTCGCGACCGAAGCGGCGGCGGGGCGGATCGTCATTCCGGACGGCGATTCCGCCGCCGATCTGTTCGAGACAACGCGTGCGATGACCGCAGCGGCGGGGCTGCCGGCTTATGAGATTTCCAACCATGCGCGGCTCGGCGCGGAGAGCCGCCACAACCTCGTTTACTGGCGCTATCGCGACTATGCCGGGGTCGGCCCCGGCGCACACGGCAGGCGGGGCGGGCTGGCAACGGCGCGCCACAAAAAGCCCGAAAACTGGATCGGTGCGGTCGCCCGCAACGGCCACGGCGCGCAGATCGAGGAGCCCCTCGCCCCAAATGCCCGCGCGACCGAGGCCTTGCTGATGGGCCTGCGCCTGCGCGAAGGCGTCGATCTCGCCCGGATCGCGCATCTGGGCGAGACAACGCCCGCCGCCCTCATCGACCAGACCGCCGCTGAGCGCCTTGAACAGCAAGGCCTGATCGCCCGCAACGGCGACCATCTCGGCGTCACCGAAGCGGGCATGCTGCTGCTCGACGCAATCCTGCCGCTGATCGTGCGGGGATAACCCCTCTTCCGTCATGCCGGGCTTGTCCCGGCATCCACCGTGCGTCCGGCTCCATCATCGAAAGGCGCGGACCACGGTGGCCCCCGGCATAAAGCCGGGGTGATGTCAGAAAATGCCTCAAGCCACGATCTTGTCCAGCGCCATACAAAACGCCTTCATCTCCGCTGCCGACCCCACCGTCACGCGGCTGACCGTCGGCCAGATCGGCCAGGACCGCCCGATCTCGACGCTTTCCTTGCGGAACGCCGCCTGCATCTCGCTGGCTTTCTTGGTTTTCCAGTCGATCATGAACATGTTGGCGTTGGTCGGCTTGACCTCGATCCCCTTGGCCTTGAGGTGGTCGAGCGTCAGCCCGCGCGCGGTCTGCATTTCGGCGCGGCGCGCGGCGATCAGCGGGGCTGCGGTCAGGCTCGCGGTCGCGCAGGCGATGCTGGTCACGGGCAGTGCGCCCGACTGCATGCCGCCATCATAGCGCATCATCTTGGCGATGTTCTTGGGGTTGGTGATGATATAGCCGACGCGCAGGCCCGCCATGCCGAACAGCTTGGAGAAGGTCCGCATCACAATCACATCGTCATGCTTTACCGCAAGATAGGACGCGACCGGCACGCCCGCGAAGTGCGTATAGGCCTCGTCGATCAGCACCATCGATCCGGCCGGCTTGTTGGCGATCAGCCATTCGATGTCGGCCAGCGGCGTGATCGTGCCGGTCGGGTTGTTGGGCGTACAGATATAATAGAGGCCCGCATCGGGGTTGGCCGCCAACATCGCCTTCACGTCATGCGTATAATCCGCCGTCAGCGGGACCGCCTTGACCGGTGCGCCCAGCCAAGCGGCGGTGCGCCCGGCCAGCTCGAAAGTCGGATCGGCGGTCACCAGCCCCTTGGTCGGCGAACAGAAGGTCACAACCGAGCGGCACAACGGGTCGCTCGACCCTGACCAGGGCGCGACATGGTCATAGGGGACGTTCTCGACCGCCATCACCGCCTTGATGAAATCGCCGCGCTGGTCCTGCGGCGAATAGCGATTGCCCTGCGACACCATGTTGGTTGCGGCCAGGGCACCCGGCGCGAGCGGGCCGGTCCAGCATTCGTTGGCACCGATCCGAACCTTCGCCGTGGGGGCCGGATCGGGCACCCCGCCCGAGGCCCAGGCCGGGCGACCGATCGACGCGGCCACCGCCCCTACCCCGAACACCGCCGCGATTCGCGCAAGGTCGCGCCGCGCAAAACCGCGGCTCAGCAGATCATCCTGCGATTCTTCATTGAGATAGGTGCTGTGCGTCATCGGATCGGACCCCCTGTTTTGCGAAAATCTCCCATCTCTCCTGCGCAGGCTCCCCGGCCCTTGGGAGGGAGTGTTCCGCAAATTGGACACAAAAGCTACATCTTGAAGCAGAAAAACTACTTCATTGTTTCAAACCCGTGAGATTCCGCGACATTTACCCCCGGACTCGCGGTTTTCGCGCGCGTCTTCAAACGTGCGAACCCACCGCGCCCTTTGCGTTGACTTTTTCGAGCAGCCCGTTAAGGGCACGCACTCTCTCGTCGCGCGTCAGCACGGCGGGACCGTCCGAGACAGTAGGTGACCGGGATTTGCCGGTCTTAATTTCCTGCCGAGACGGGGACAGGATTTTGCCGGGGCGGTTTTTCCGCGACCGGCCTGCCGCCTCCCACCAGGGGCGTCGCTCCCATTCCCCATCGCTGGACAACACCGGATGCGCATTTGCGTGCCCGGTTCGTAACCGGCCTTGCCGCTCGCGGTAAGGTCAAAACGTGGAGAATGGCATGGATCGTGCTCAAAAGACCGAGCTCGTCGCCGAGCTGAACCAGACGTTTGCCGAAGTCGGCGTGGTGGTTGTCACCCGCAACTTGGGCATGACGGTGGCTCAGTCGACCAAGCTGCGTAACGCAATGCGTGACGCAGGGGCGACCTACAAGGTCTCGAAGAACAAGCTTGCCAAGATCGCGCTGGACGGCACCGACTATACCTCGCTGGGCGCTCTGCTCACCGGGCCGGTCGGTCTCGCCAGCTCCATCGACCCTGTCGCAGCCGCCAAGGTGGTTGTCGACTTCGCCAAGACGACCGACAAGTTCGAGATCGTCGGCGGGGCGATGGGCGCGACCGTCCTCGACGTGGACGGCGTGAAGGCGCTCGCGACTCTGCCGTCGCTGGATGAACTGCGTGCCAAGATCGTTGGCCTTCTGGTTGCACCCGCAACCAAGGTCGCGACCATCACCCAGGCTCCTGCGGCACAGCTCGCCCGCGTTCTCATGGCCTATGCCGAGAAGGACACGGCGGACGCCTGATTTCAGGCCTTCGAGATTACACCCTGAACTGATTTTACTGGAGACTACACATGGCAGACCTCAACGCGCTGGTTGACCAGCTTTCCGCTCTGACCGTCCTCGAGGCGGCTGACCTTTCGAAGCTTCTCGAAGAGAAGTGGGGCGTTTCGGCCGCAGCAGCGGTTGCAGCAGCTCCGGCAGCTGGCGGCGGCGCCGCTGCTCCGGCTGCTGAAGAGCAGACCGAATTCGACGTCATCCTCACCGGCGACGGCGGCAAGAAGATCAACGTCATTAAGGAAGTCCGCGCGATCACCTCGCTCGGCCTGACCGAAGCCAAGACGCTGGTCGAATCCGCTCCGAAGGCGATCAAGGAAGGCGTGTCGAAGGACGAAGCCGCCAAGATCAAGGCCCAGCTGGAAGCAGCCGGCGCAACCGTCGAAGTCAAGTAAGCCGCAGCGGGGGCACGCGCAGCGCAGGCTGCGCGCACCTCCCGCAAGGCCGGCCGACAGCCCTCGGGCTGTTCGACGTCACGGGCTTTGCCCATGACGGTTCGCCAAACAAAAAGGGCGGCTCCTCGCGGAGCCGCCCTTTTTGCATTTCCACTGCAGCGGCCGCTAGCGCACCGCAGCGCTCACCACCCCAGGGTGCGCGTCACCGATGGCAGACGCATCGCCGATCCCAAGATCCACTCCCTGCTTCGCCGCTGCGCGCATCGCAACGGTAAAGCCGCTTCCAACAATCACCGCGCTCAACCACCCGACCAGCAGCGAATCCAGCACCAGCACCGGCCACAAGAGCGGTTTCGGTCCGAGGATCGCAAGTGCACCCAAAACATAATGCGGGATCATCAGCGGCAGGATCGCCACCAGCATGAAGACGAAGCTCCACAGCGTCTGACGCGCCATGATCGCAACCGATCGCCGCGGCCCGATTGCCGGGTTGCCCAGCGCCGCCGCGACAAACCACGGATGCAAAAGCACAGCCAGGATCTGCAGCACGATGAATTCCACCAGCAGCGGCCACCCTTCGCGCGGAAGAACGAACAACTGCAGCGCGGCAGAGGCCAGCTGCACGACCAGCACCACCGCAAACAATCGCACCGCGGGCATCTCCGGGCGGGCGGCGCGTGCCGGATCGCGCCACGCCAGGAAGCGCACGATCCAATAGGTCGGCACGGTCAGCGCCGCGACCTTGAGCAGCCCGAACCCCATGCGCCACGGATCATGCTCCAGCGCTTTTGCCGCAGCGACACTCGCATACAGACCAATCTTCACCTCGACCACGTGCTGCAGGACTTCGAACACTACCGGGACCATCGTCAGTAACGGGCACGCGATCATGAAGGCGATGCTGCCGCGATAGGTCTCTTTGAACGCTGTCCAAAACGTCATGCTTCGCCCCCCTCAAACCGCAAAATGTCGCCCGGCTGGCAGTCCAGCACGGCGCAAATCGCCTCCAATGTCGAAAAACGGATCGCGCGCGCCTTGCCCGTCTTCAGGATCGACAGATTGACCACGCTGATGTCGACCGCCGCCGCCAATTCGGTCAGCGTCATGCGGCGTGCGTGGAGCACGTCGTCGAGCTTCACCACCACCGGCATCAGACGGTGCCCGCCAGTTCGTCGCGCATCTCGGCACCGCGCGCGAACACCTGTGCCAGCACGAACAGCAGCAACACAGCAACCCAGCCGCCAAAAGCGGGCGTCCAAGTGGCGAACTGCACATGCAGCGCGGCGAACCACGCCGTCATCGCACCCTGCACGAGGTCGAGTAGCTGCAATCCCAGCATCGCCCAGGCGATCACGCGGATCCGCGTGGCATTTGCGGCCGTAAACGGATCGCCGCGCCGCACCGTGTCGAGGATCGCCAGTAATTGGGTCAGGATGCGGTGCAGCACCAGCCCTGCGACAACGCCCCACACCATTACCATCCGCAGCGCGAGCATCGCGCCCTGAACGTTCAGCGTCGGCCCATATTTACGCACCAGCCGCGCGACGATCCAGCCATCCACCGGAAACGACAACAGGACCGCCGCGACAAAACCGACGAGGCACACCAGATTGATCAGAAGGAACAGCCGCACCGCGAAGCGCGACGCCTTCAAAACTCGATCGTGCCCACCCATCGCGGTCTCCTTTACGATTATCGATATGGTATTTATCGATAATCGTAAAGTCGTCAGCGCGTCTCCGCGATCGGATAGGGCAAGGCCGCGACGCTATCGTACATGCGCGGCGGCGCATCGAGGCGGAACGGCTGCAGCTTGGCCTCGGCCCCGCGATCGATGCCGATGACATAGGAGCGCGCGGTCTGTCCGCTGCCACCGGCCCAGTCATAGGTGAGATTGACCGTCAGCACCGGCACGAACAGCACCTTGCCCGAAACGTCCAGCGGCTCGAGCGTCTGCTTGGGATGCATCGCCATGCCGCCCAGTTCGATCGTCGCGCCCGGCGGCAAATCGAACGGCGCGGTGATGGGCTGCGCGATCGACGCGGCAAACACCGCCGCAATCTGCGCATCCTGCTGCGTGCCCGCGCTCAGCAGGCGCACGTCGAGGCGGATGCCGGTCGCCGCGCTGCCCCCTGCGTTGTGCACGACGATCGTGTAGTCGACGGCGGCGCTCAGCACATTGGTGCCAGCCCGCTTGGGAACCAAAGTGACTTCGATCAGGGCCCGCGCGTCTGGCGCAGCTTCGGGCGGGATTGGTGCGGGCGGCGCTTGCGGCGGCGGCGCGACCGACTCTGTGACCGCAGGCGGCAGCACGCCGTCTCCGCCCGCCGGATGCAACAGGAAGATCTCGTGGTCGCGGTCACGACGCCCATCGCCGCGATCAGCCTCGCGGCGACGCCACCACCACCAACCGAGCGCTCCCAGCGCCAACACCAGCGCCACGCCGCCAAGCCCCAGTCCGATCGCGGGCATGGCCGATTCCGGCGGCGGCACGCTTGCCGCACTGCCAGGTGTCGGCAGCGCTGCGGGCAAGGCGGTTGGTGAGGAAGGGGACTCCACCGGTGCCGGTTCGGCGGTCACTGTGGGGAGCGTCGTTGACTGAGAAGTCGGAATTGCCGTCGTCGTCGCCAACGGTGTCCGGCTCGGAGTCGGGGTAGGCGCAGCGCGCGGTGCCACAGCCGGGCGAACGGCCGGGGTCGCGCGCGCGGTCGGCACCACTGGCGGCGGCTGCACGCGCTCGGCAGCGGGCCGGTCGGACGACGCGTCGCGGCGCGGCAGCGCGCTGATCGTCGGTTCGGGCGTCGGCACCACCGGCCGGGGGCGCGACGACGGCAGATTGAAGTCGTCCAGCCCCGGCAAGGGTTTGACGTCCGTGGTGTTCTGCGCCTGCGCTGCGGTGGCGATCCCTAGCAACATCGCCGTCACGGCAAGGAAAGGGATCGGTTTCACCCTGACGGGCATAACGACAAATCCCGCCCCGCCAAGCCGTCTCTCCTGCCATTGGGCCAGGCTGCACCAGGCGTGCGGGCGGCGCATCGCGAAATGCCTCTGCCTTGGCACCCCCGCCCGTCCCGCTTCTGTCGCGCCCTTCCCTCCATTTCGGAGAGATCGCGGGCTGCGGAACGAAGGATGGGTCCAGTGTGGCCCCAATACCCCTGCCCCGTGCTATTTTGCACAGTGGCACCGCGCTCGACGAGATCACTGTCCCATCTCCGGCACCCCTGCCGGAACCCGATGGAGGATGTCATGGCTACCACGCAGATCCACGTCACCAAATGCGACAATGAATTGATCCTGCTCGCATCCCAGCCGCAAGGCAGCAGCGAGCTGATCCATGTCAAGGCCGGCTACAATGCGCCGGTCGATGCGACGATCGTCCCGCAATATATTCTGAACGGCGGCCAATATACGCTGACCATGATCGGCATCAATTGGGGCAACCCGTCGGCGTTCGAGGTGCGCGTCACCACCGACGGCAAGGAAACGCTCTATCCCAACAAGCCGCTCCCGAGCGACGTCGGCGTTGTGTGGACGCAGTCGATCCCGATGACGGTATAATACTGCCGAAGTCCGCGCGGGCCGTGCGACCTCGCCCAGCGAGCGCGCACGGCCCCGCCCGCGCGCACGGCGTTTGACACCACGCCCCGCCCTGCCTATATGGCGCGTTCCACTGCAATTTTCGGGAAATGATGTGCCGTCGCGCAGCACATCGATCGTATTGGAGATTGTAGTATCTAGAGACGCTTACAAGCTGCTGTCATCCGATGAGGAGGACATGCGGCTTTTTGCGTCTTTGGAGCGTGCCCGCCCGGTGGATTCCGGGCCAGATTATACAGCTTGAGGGCAGACATCTCCATGGCGACCAAAGCAATCGACGGCAGCACCCCTACGCGGCGCGCCGAAAGCGGCACGGCCAAGCGCCGCATCCGCAAGGTTTTCGGCAATATCCACGAAGTGGTGCAGATGCCGAACCTGATCGAGGTTCAGCGCGAATCCTACGAACAGTTCCTGCGCTCCGATCCGTCGATCGGCTATGTCTCCGGTCTCGAAAAGACACTGCGCTCGGTCTTCCCGATCCGCGATTTCGCCGGCACCGCCGAGCTCGACTTCGTGAATTACGAGCTTGAGCCGCCGAAGTTCGACACCGACGAATGCCGCCAGCGCGGCATCACCTATGCGGCGCCAATGCGCGTCACGCTGCGCCTGATTGTGTTCGAGGTGGATGCCGACACCGATTCGCGCTCGGTCCTCGATATCAAGGAGCAGGACGTCTACATGGGCGACATGCCCCTGATGACGGGCAACGGCACCTTCATCATCAACGGCACCGAACGCGTCATCGTGTCGCAGATGCACCGCTCGCCGGGCGTGCTGTTCGACCATGACCGCGGCAAGACCCACGCCTCGGGCAAGTATCTCTTTGCAGCCCGCGTGATCCCGTATCGCGGTTCGTGGCTCGATTTCGAATTCGACGCCAAGGACATCGTCAACGTCCGCATCGACCGCAAGCGCAAGCTGCCCGTCACAGCGTTGCTCTATGCGCTCGGCATGACCGGTGAGGAAATCCTCAACCACTTCTACAACCGCGTGACCTTCGTCCGTGGCCAGGGTGGCTGGATCATCCCGTTCCAGGCCGAGAACTGGCGTGGCCAGAAGCCGATGTACGACATCATCGACGCCAAGACCGGCGAGATCGTGTTCGCCAACGGCCAGAAGATCAGCCCCCGCGCCGCCAACAAGGCAGCCAAGGACGGCCTGACCGACCTGCTGATCCCGACCGAGGAAATCTTCGGCCGCTATTCGGCTTATGATCTCATCAACGACAATACCGGCCAGATCTACATCGAGGCGGGCGACGAAGTGTCGGCCGAGAACCTCGAATTGCTCGACCAGGCCGGTATCGATCGCATCGAACTGCTCGACATCGATCACGTCGCCACCGGCGCATGGATCCGCAACACGCTCAAGGTCGACAAGGCCGAGGAGCGCGAACAGGCACTGTCGGACATCTACCGCGTCATGCGCCCTGGCGAGCCGCCAACGCTCGAAACCGCAGAGTCGCTGTTCTCGGGCCTGTTCTTCGATCCCGATCGCTACGATCTGTCGGCGGTGGGTCGCGTCAAGCTCAACATGCGCCTCGACCTCGATGCCGAGGACACGGTCACCACGCTGCGCACCGAGGACATCCTCGCCGTCATCAAGACGCTGGTCGATCTGAAGGACGGCAAGGGTGACATCGACGATATCGATAACCTCGGTAACCGTCGTGTCCGTTCGGTCGGCGAATTGCTGGAAAACCAGTATCGCGTCGGTCTGCTCCGCATGGAGCGCGCCGTGAAGGAGCGCATGTCGTCGGTCGACGTGTCGACGGTGATGCCGAACGACCTGATCAACGCCAAGCCGGCGGTTGCCGCGGTCCGCGAATTCTTCGGCTCGTCGCAGCTGTCGCAGTTCATGGATCAGACCAACCCGCTGTCGGAAGTCACCCACAAGCGCCGCGTGTCGGCCCTTGGGCCGGGTGGTCTGACGCGTGAACGCGCCGGCTTCGAAGTCCGCGACGTTCACCCGACCCATTATGGCCGCATCTGCCCGATCGAAACGCCGGAAGGCCCGAACATCGGTCTGATCAACAGCCTCGCGTCGTTCAGCCGCGTCAACAAGTATGGCTTCATCGAAACGCCGTACCGCAAGGTCATCGATCACAAGGTGACCGACGACGTCGTGTACCTGTCGGCGATGGAAGAGGCCAAGCACACGATCGCGCAGGCCAACGCCGAACTGAACGCCGACAAGGGCTTTGTCGAAGAACTCGTCTCGTCGCGTCAGGCGGGCGAATTCCTGATGGCGATCCCCAACAACATCACGTTGATGGACGTCAGCCCCAAGCAGCTCGTCTCGGTCGCGGCATCGCTCATTCCGTTCCTGGAAAACGATGACGCCAACCGCGCACTGATGGGCTCGAACATGCAGCGTCAGGCCGTGCCGCTGGTCCAGGCCGAGGCACCGTTTGTCGGCACCGGCATGGAAGAGACCGTTGCGCGCGATTCGGGCGCTGCGATCTCGGCCAAGCGCGCCGGCATCGTTGACCAGGTCGATGCGTCGCGTATCGTCATCCGCGCAACCGGCGATGTCGAAGCCGGCCAGTCGGGCGTCGACATCTACACGCTGATGAAGTTCCAGCGCTCGAACCAGAACACCTGCATCAACCAGCGTCCGCTGGTGAAGGTGGGCGACGTGATCACCGCTGGCGACGTCATCGCCGACGGCCCGTCGACCGAATTCGGTGAGCTGGCGCTGGGCCGCAACGCGCTCGTCGCGTTCATGCCCTGGAACGGCTACAATTATGAGGACTCGATCCTCATTTCCGAGCGTATCGTGAAGGACGACGTCTTCACCTCGATCCACATCGAGGAATTCGAAGTCATGGCGCGCGACACCAAGCTCGGGCCGGAAGACATCACGCGCGATATCCCGAACGTCGGCGAGGAGGCGCTCCGCAACCTCGACGAAGCGGGCATCGTGTACATCGGCGCCGAAGTCGAGCCGGGCGATATTCTCGCGGGCAAGATCACGCCGAAGGGCGAAAGCCCGATGACGCCGGAAGAAAAGCTGCTCCGCGCCATCTTCGGTGAAAAGGCGTCGGACGTGCGCGACACCTCGCTGCGCCTGCCGCCGGGCGTTGCTGGTACCGTCGTCGAGGTCCGGGTGTTCAACCGCCACGGCATCGACAAGGACGAGCGCGCGATGGCGATCGAGCGCGAGGAAATCGAGCGCCTGAAGAAGGACTCGGACGACGAGCGCACCATTCTGAACCGTGCGACCTGGTCGCGCCTGAAGGAAATGCTGATCGGCCAGACCGCGACCGCCGTTCCCAAGAACGGCCCCAAGAAGGGCGTGGTCATCGATGAGGACGTGCTCGACAGCGTCGATCGTCACGAATGGTGGAAGTTCGCGGTTGCCGACGACAAGGTCCAGAGCGATCTGGAAGCGGTCAAGGCGCAGTATGACGATGCCGCCAAGCTGATCCTCGACAAGTTCCACGATCGTCGCGACAAGCTCGAGCGTGGTGACGAGCTGCCGCCAGGCGTGCTCAAGATGGTCAAGGTGTTCGTCGCGGTGAAGCGCAAGCTGCAGCCGGGCGACAAGATGGCCGGCCGTCACGGCAATAAGGGCGTCATCTCGCGCATCCTGCCGGCCGAGGACATGCCGTTCCTCGCCGACGGGACGCCGGTTGATCTCGTGCTCAACCCGCTGGGTGTGCCGTCGCGCATGAACGTCGGGCAGATCTTCGAAACGCATCTCGGCTGGGCCGCCCGCAATCTCGGTCAGCAAGTCCATCGTGCGCTGGAAGATTGGCGCGAAGCCAACCCCGAACCCGCACCGGGCGCGATGCCCGACGCGGTCAAGGCGCGGCTGCTCGAAGTGTATGGCGAGCATTATGCGGCCGACATCGAGGCGCGCGATGCCGACCAGATCATCGAGCTGGCGGAAAACCTGAAGACCGGCATCCCGATGGGAACGCCCGTGTTCGACGGTGCGCGTGAAGCGGACGTTTCGGCGATGCTGGAACTGGCCGGTCTCGACACCTCGGGTCAGTCGGAACTGTTCGACGGTCGTACCGGCGACAAGTTCGACCGCAAGGTCACCGTGGGCATCATCTACATGCTCAAGCTGCACCATCTGGTCGACGACAAGATCCACGCCCGGTCGATCGGGCCGTACTCGCTCGTCACGCAGCAGCCGCTGGGTGGTAAGGCGCAGTTCGGTGGTCAGCGCTTCGGTGAAATGGAGGTCTGGGCGCTTCAGGCATATGGTGCTGCGTACACCTTGCAGGAAATGCTCACGGTCAAGTCCGATGACGTCGTCGGGCGCACCAAGGTCTATGAGGCGATCGTCAAGGGTGACGACACGTTCGAGGCCGGTATTCCGGAGAGCTTCAACGTGCTCGTCAAGGAAATGCGCTCGTTGGGTCTGAACATCGAACTGACCACGACCGAGCATTTCGACAGCGACGGCGTCGCGATCGCGGCGGAGTAAAATCTTCTCCCTCTCCCCGCTCGCGGGGAGAGGGTCGGGGAGAGGGGCACCTCTCCTCAAACCATTTCCAAGCCGGGAGAGACTGCCCCTCTCCCCTGCCCTCTCCCCGCCAGCGGGGAGAGGGAGAGAAGGAAGCAAAATGAACGAACTCACAAACTTCGCGAACCCGGTCATCAAGGCCGAGACCTTCGACCAGATCCAGATCGGCATCGCCTCCCCGGACAAGATCCGCTCGTGGTCGTTCGGTGAGATCAAGAAGCCGGAAACCATCAACTATCGCACGTTCAAGCCCGAGCGTGACGGCCTGTTCTGCGCGCGCATCTTCGGTCCGATCAAGGATTACGAATGCCTGTGCGGCAAGTACAAGCGCATGAAGTATAAGGGCATCGTCTGCGAAAAGTGCGGCGTCGAGGTTACCGTCTCGAAGGTTCGTCGTGAGCGCATGGGCCATATCGAGCTGGCCGCGCCGGTTGCGCACATCTGGTTCCTGAAGTCGCTGCCGTCGCGCATCGGCTTGCTGCTCGACATGCAGCTCAAGCAGCTCGAGCGCGTGCTGTACTTCGAGGCCTACATCGTGATCGAGCCGGGCATCACCCCGCTCGAAAAGTACCAGCTGATGACCGAGGACGAACTCCTCGACGCGCAGGACGAATATGGCGAAGACGCCTTCTCGGCCGGCATCGGTGCAGAAGCCGTGCGCATCATGCTGCAGGACCTCGATCTCGAGGGTGAGCGCAAGGAGCTGCTCGAAGAGCTCGCGGTCACCAAGTCCGAGCTGAAGCCCAAGAAGATCATCAAGCGCTTGAAGGTCGTCGAGAGCTTCATCGAATCCGGCAACCGCCCCGAATGGATGATCCTCGAAGTCGTGCCGGTCATCCCGCCCGAACTGCGCCCGCTGGTGCCGCTCGACGGTGGCCGCTTCGCGACCTCGGATCTGAACGATCTGTATCGCCGCGTGATCAACCGTAACAACCGCTTGAAGCGCCTGATGGAGCTGCGTGCGCCGGACATCATCGTCCGCAACGAAAAGCGCATGCTGCAGGAAGCCGTCGACGCATTGTTCGACAATGGCCGCCGCGGTCGCACCATCACGGGAGCTAACAAGCGTCCGCTCAAGTCGCTGTCCGACATGCTCAAGGGCAAGCAGGGCCGCTTCCGTCAGAACCTGCTCGGCAAGCGCGTCGATTACTCGGGCCGCTCGGTCATCGTGACCGGTCCGGAACTCAAGCTGCACCAGTGCGGCCTGCCGAAGAAGATGGCGCTCGAGCTGTTCAAGCCGTTCATCTACGCCCGTCTCGATGCCAAGGGTCTCTCCATGACCCTCAAGCAGGCGAAGAAGTGGGTCGAGAAGGAGCGCAAGGAAGTCTGGGACATCCTCGACGAAGTCATTCGCGAGCATCCGGTCATGCTCAACCGCGCTCCTACCCTTCACCGTCTCGGCATCCAGGCGTTCGAGCCCGTGCTGATCGAGGGCAAGGCGATCCAGCTTCACCCGCTGGTCTGCTCGGCCTTCAACGCCGACTTTGACGGTGACCAGATGGCGGTCCACGTGCCGCTCTCGCTGGAAGCCCAGCTCGAAGCGCGCGTGCTGATGATGTCGACCAACAACATCCTGTCGCCCGCGAACGGCAAGCCGATCATCGTGCCGTCGCAGGACATGGTGCTGGGTCTGTATTATCTGTCGATGCTCAAGGAGGGCGAGCCCGGCGAAGGCATGATGATCTCCGACATGCAGGAGGTGCATCACGCGCTCGAGGCTGGCGCGGTCACGCTCCACACCAAGATCATCAGCCGCGTTCCGCAGACCGATGAGCAGGGCAACCAGTATCTCAAGCGCTATGAGACCACCCCGGGTCGCATGTTGCTGGGTGAGTGCCTGCCGCAATCGTCCAAGGTGCCGTTCGACACCGTCAACCGCCTGCTGACCAAGAAGGACGTCGGCGACGTGATCGACGAGGTCTATCGTCACACCGGCCAGAAGGAGACCGTGCTGTTCGCCGACGCGATCATGTCGCTTGGCTTCCGCCACGCGTTCAAGGCCGGCATTTCGTTCGGCAAGGACGACATGATCATTCCAGACGCCAAGGTCGGTCTCGTCGACGAGACGCGCGGCCTGGTGAAGGACTTCGAGCAGCAATATCAGGACGGTCTGATCACGCAGCAGGAGAAGTACAACAAGGTGATCGACGCCTGGAGCCGTTGCGGTGATCAGGTGGCGAACGCCATGATGGAAGAGATCAAGGCGGTTAAGCGCTACGAGGACGGCCCCAATAAGGGTCGGGAGAAGCCGATCAACTCGATCTACATGATGGCCCACTCGGGTGCCCGCGGTTCGCAGGCACAGATCAAGCAGCTCGCCGGTATGCGCGGCCTTATGGCCAAGCCGTCAGGCGAGATCATCGAAACGCCGATCATCTCGAACTTCAAGGAAGGCCTGACCGTCCTTGAATATTTCAACTCCACCCACGGCGCTCGTAAGGGCCTCGCGGATACGGCGTTGAAGACGGCGAACTCGGGCTATCTGACGCGTCGTCTGGTCGACGTTTCGCAGGATTGCGTGATCATGGAGCTCGATTGCGGCACGACCCGCGCGCTGGAAATGCGGGCGATCGTGCAGGGCGGCTCGACCATCGCGTCGCTCGGCGAGCGTATCCTGGGTCGCACCACGGCCGAGGACATCATCGACAGCAAGACCGGCGAGATCGTTATCCCGTCGGGCACGCTGCTCGACGAGCCGATGGTCGCGCAGATCGAGGCGATCGGCACGCAATCGTGCAAGATCCGTTCGCCGCTCGTTTGCGAAACCAAGATCGGCGTCTGCGGCAAGTGCTACGGGCGCGATCTCGCCCGCGGTACGCCAGTCAACATCGGTGAAGCCGTCGGCGTCATCGCGGCGCAGTCGATCGGTGAGCCGGGCACGCAGCTGACCATGCGTACCTTCCACATCGGTGGTGCGGCACAGCTGAACGAACAGTCCAACCTGGAGGCAGTGGCCGACGGCACGATGGAATATCGTGATCTTCGCACCATCACCGACCAGCGCGGCCGCCGCGTGGTGCTCTCGCGTTCGGGTGAAATCGCGATCGTCGACATGGACGGCCGCGAGCGTGCAGTGCACCGCATTCCCTACGGTGCGTACGTACTGTTCGACGACAAGCACATCGTGTCGAAGGGTGATCGTCTGGCGGAATGGGATCCGTTCACCATGCCGGTCATCACCGAGAACCCCGGCGTCGTGAAGTATCAGGATCTGATCGAGGGCAAGACGCTCACCGAGCAGGCCGACGAAGCCACCGGCATCTCGCAGCGGGTCGTGATCGAGTATCGCGCCAGCGGCAAGACCAAGGAGGATCTCCGTCCGCGCCTGACCCTCACCGGCGAAAGCGCCGAGGAGGCCGGTCGCTACATGCTCGTCCCGGGCGCAACGCTCTCGGTCGAGGATGGTGCTACGGTTCAGGGCGGTGACGTTCTCGCCCGTGTCAGCCGCGAAAGCGCCAAGACGCGTGACATCACCGGCGGTCTGCCGCGCGTTGCCGAGCTGTTCGAAGCGCGCAAGCCCAAGGAAAATGCGATCATCGCAAAGGTCTCGGGCCGCGTGGTGTTCGGCAAGGACTATAAGGCGAAGCGCAAGATCGGCATCCAGCCCGAGGACGGCGGTGATGTCGTGGAGTATCTGGTGCCCAAGTCGAAGGTCATCGACGTGCAGGAAGGCGATTACGTCAAGCGCGGCGACAATTTGATCGGCGGCAGCCCCGATCCGCACGACATTCTCGAAGTGCTCGGCATCGAGCCCTTGGCCGAATATCTCGTGTCGGAAATCCAGGAGGTCTATCGTCTCCAGGGCGTGAAGATCAACGACAAGCACATCGAAACGATCGTTCGTCAGATGCTGCAAAAGGTCGAGATCACCGACGGCGGCGACACCACGCTGCTGGCCGGCGAACAGGTCGACCGCGACGAGATGGACGAGATCAACTCGAAGATCGGTAAGAAGGACCGTCCGGCCCAGGGCAAGCCCGTCCTGCTCGGCATCACCAAGGCGTCGCTGCAAACGCGCAGCTTCATCTCGGCGGCGTCGTTCCAGGAAACCACGCGCGTGCTCACCGAAGCCTCGGTACAGGGCAAGAAGGACACGCTCACGGGCTTGAAGGAGAACGTGATCGTGGGTCGTCTGATCCCGGCTGGCACCGGTGCGGGCATGAACCGCCTGCGCGTTACCGCTTCGTCGCGCGATGCGGCGCTGCGGGTCCAGCAGCGGCGCATGGCCGAGGTGTCGATCATCGCACCGAACTCGGCCAAGGAAGAGCATGACGCCGAACTCGCTCGCTCGCCGCGCGATGCCGGTGGCATCGGTGACGATGCGCTGGCGGCCGTGACGCCGTCGGGCCATGGCACCGATGCGGATGCGGGTGAGTATCTGAACCAGGAGTAATCCTGTCAGGTAGGGCACCACGCCCGATCTGACGTAAAAAGCCGCCGTCCGGGCAACCGGGCGGCGGTTTTTTGGTTGGAGAGGCAGGCCACCGACTCCCCGTCACGGGACCGTTCCGGCCCGGCGCACCGCTCATTCAGCGTGGTCCGCGAATCGCACAAAATTGGTCTGGTTAAGCCCAATTATCGTCCCAGGTTCTGCTCAGGTTCTATCCATCGCCGAACCACAAAATTTGGACATCTCTGCGCGCGATGCGGTAAATCGCCGAAACACAACGACTTGCTTCTGCGGTCGGGCACGCCCCCCTGTCATCGAATTGCAACTTTGGCATAGCCTTTGCGAACAGCATTGGTTATACATTGGCGTACCGTAGCGGTGCAATAAGACACCAATGTGATACCACATGATGCGGTAGAGTGGGTGGCCCCGGGCAGGACCGGGGCTTCGGATCGGAGGTCAGCCTGCGCTGTCTGGCCGATGTATTGGGGAGGGTTCTGATTTATGCGACTTCATACCGTTTTGTTGACCTCGAGCATCCTTGCCGGTCTCGCCAGCGCACCGGCGATGGCACAAACCGCAACGCCGGATGCAGCGGCGGCCGCACAGGCCCCCGCGCCGCAGGCCGATACTGCGTCGAATGACGATATCGTCGTCACCGGTATCCGCGAGAGCCTGCGCAGCGCCATCTCGGTAAAGCGCAACGCCAATGCCGTCGTCGACGTGATCACATCCGAGGCGATCGGCAAGTTCCCGGATCGCAACGTCGCGGAATCGCTGTCGCACATCCCCGGCGTCAGCATCGATCGCCGCTTTGGCGAAGGCGAGAAGGTCGCCATTCTCGGCACCGATCCCGCGCTCAACCGCATGCTGCTAGACGGCCATGCGCTGGCCTCGGCCGATTGGGGCGGCAATGACAACGATCCGTCCAGCCGCACCTTCAACTATTCGCTGCTTGCCCCCGAACTGGTCGAGCGCCTCGAAGTGTACAAGTCGCCGGAGCCGCGCATCGAAGAGGGCAGCCTTGGCGGTACCGTCATCGTGCGCACGCGCCGTCCGCTCGACACGCCGGCAAATTCGATCTTCGCCTCGGGCGGCTACAGCTACAATGATCGTTCGGACAAGGGCAATTTCCGCGGTTCGGGCCTGTACAGCTGGAAGAACAAGGACGACACCTTCGGCGTCCTGATCGCGGGTGGCTATGACAAGCAGACCATCACGCGCGCTGGCGTGGAATTCTTCGGCTATCAGAGCGGCGCGGACTTCTTCCAGAAGAATGCCGACGGCACCGTAAAGCGCGACGCGGCGGGCCAGGGCATCCTGCAGAACCCCAATGCGACGATCACCGGTGGCACCAAAGAAGACCTGATCAAGGCGGTCGCGCCGTTCGGCATCAACTACGCCTATTTCCAGCAGACGCGCGAGCGCAAGACCGTTTCGGGCACCGTGCAATATCGCCCGGCACCGAACCTGACGCTGACCCTCAACGGGCTGCACATTGACGGCAATTACAACAATTACAGCCAGTCGATGTACACCATCCCCGTCGCGTGGACGGGTAACGTCCTGCAATCGGCCAACGTGTCGAATGGTGTCGTCAATGCCGCCTCGTTTGGCGCAGCGACCAGTCAGAGCGCGGAGCTCGACACCAATGTTCGCCACACCAGCCTGAAGACCAATAACCTGAACTTCTTCGCCGATTGGGAAGGCAGCGGCGGTGCCAAGGTCAACTTCGCGGGCGGATGGAGCCGCGCGGTCGGCGGTCGCAATCCTGAGTATCTGTTCAACACCCAAACCAAGCTGCCGTTCAGCTATGCCTTTGGCCCCAACAGCGCGACCGTCAACTTCGTCGGCGACCTGACCAACCCCGCCAATTACTTCACCAATCCGAACAACAACCCGGCGCAAATCGAAGGCAAGCCGGTTATCGTCAACGGCACGCAGCTGATCGGCGCGCAGATCGGCGGCCTCGATTACAGCGTCACCACCGACCGCGACGTGTTCGGCGGCTATGACGCTACGATCCCGGTCAGTTTCGGTCCGTTCACGCAGATCCTGCTCGGCAGCAAGATCACCGACCACGTCAACCGGCTCGATGCGCGCGGCGTCAACACCTATATGACGAGCTCGAAAACGCTGGCGCAACTCGGCGTGGCGACCACGACGACGCCCGACGGCACGTTCGACGGCAGCGGCGGCTCGGGCAATGCCACTAAATATATCAACCTGTCGCAACAGGCGGTGATCGACCTCCTCGCCAACGCGATCAACAGCCCGCTGGTCGCCAAGGTCGGTGCCTCGACCAAGGTGCAGGAAACCGTCGCAGCGTCCTACGTCCAGGCCAATTTCGACCAGGGCGGCGTGCGCGGCAATATCGGAGGTCGTCTGGTCTATACCCGCGACATCTCGACCTATGCGACGACGCTGAGCAACACCGTCGCGCCGGTGCCCGTCCCGACGCGCACCACCAGCGATTATCTGAAGTTCCTGCCAAGCCTCAATATCGCATATTCGGTCACCCCACAGGTGATCGTGCGCGGTGCCGTTGCTCGCGTGATTTCGCGTCCGCGTTATGAGGATCTGGCAGCAGCGACCTCGCTCAACGACATCACGCTCGACGGTGGCGGCGGCAACCCTAACCTGAAGCCGTATGAGTCGACCAATTACGAACTGACGGCGGAATGGTATCCGCGCGCTGGCACGTTGGTCTCGCTCGAACTGTTCCGTCGCGATATCTCGAACTACATCATCAACACCCGCACCGACACGGTGTTCTACAACTCGCTGCAGGGCAAGTTGACCAGCTACAGCGTCAACCAGCCGATCAACGGCGGCAAGGCCAAGGTCAACGGCGTGCTGGTGGCGGGCCAGGCGGAAATCTGGGGCGGTTTCGGCCTTCAGGCGAACTATTCGTATCAGGACAGCTCGACCTCGTCGGTCGACACCACCGGTGCCTCGCTCAACCTGCCCTATCTGTCGCATCACACCGTCAACGTGATCCCCTATTTCGAAAAGGGTCCGCTGCAGGCGCGGCTGAGCTACAACTATCGGTCGTCCTATTTCCGCACGATCGGCCGTCTGGGCTCGCGCGAAATGGTGGCACCGTATAGCCAGCTCGATTTCTCGCTGGGTGTGAAGGTCATTCCGGCAGTGACCTTGTCGTTCAACGCGCAGAACCTGCTCGATTCGACCTATCTGCAATATAACGCGACGCCCGATCGTCCGACCGCTTTCTACAAGAACGGTCGCACCTTCGTCGGCTCGATCTCCTTCCGCATGTAACCCCCCTCCCCCTGCATGCGGCAGCGCCGCCGCCCGGACCCCCGGGCGGCGGCTTTTTTTTGGGGTGGGGGCACGACCGGTATGCCCTCCATACCAGGCCTTCGCTCACCCCATCCGCACCACGCGCGTACCCAGCCGTTCGGCCTCCGCCGGGTCGTGCGTCACCATCAGGATCGGCAGGCGCAGCACGTCGCGAATATGTTCGATCGCCTGCATCACCTCCTCGCGCCGGGGCCGGTCAAGCGACGACAGCGGCTCGTCAAGCAGCAGGAAGCCCGGATTGCTCAGCAGCACCCGCCCGATCGCGACCCGCCGTGCCTCACCGCCTGACAGCGTATGCGGCCAGCGGTCGAGCAGGTCGGCTATCCCCAGGAAATTCAGGCGATCGCCGATCTCCGCACTGCGCCCGGCCCCGTACAGCAAATTGCCGCGCACGCGCAGATGCGGGAACAGCCGCGGCTCCTGGAAGACATAGCCTGCGCGGCGGCGCTCGGGCGGGACGTCCACACCGTCCCCGAACAGTGCGTCGCCACCAACGCGCACATGCCCGGCATCGGGGCGCAGCAGCCCCGCCACCATGTTGAGCACGCTGGTCTTGCCCACGCCCGACCGGCCAAACAGGATCGTCGCGCCCGGCCCCGCGCTGGGCCCCGGTTCCAGCGTCAGCGCGATCTCGGTCGTACCGATCCGCTTGGTCAGTGCGACATCAAAGGACATGGTGCCCCGACCCCATCCGCCGCGCCAGCACTTCCGACGCGACCAAAGCCGCCAGTGACAGCGCGACCGATATCCACGATAGCCGCCACGCCATCGCCTCACCGCCCGGCTGCTGCAGCGCGCTGTAGATCGCCAGCGGCAAAGTCCGCGTCTGCCCGGGCACGTTGGAGACGAAGGTGATCGTCGCGCCAAACTCGCCGATCGAGCGTGCAAAGCCCAGCACTGCGCCCGCAAGGATGCCGGGCACACTCAGCGGCAGCGTGATCGTCCAGAATACACGCGCCCTCCCGGCCCCCAGCGTGCGCGCGGCGCTCTCCAACCGCTGATCGACCGCCTCGATCGACAGCCGCATCGCGCGCACCGTCAGCGGCAGCGCCATCACCGCCGCCGCAATCGCCGCCCCGGTCCAGCGGAACAGCACCGACACCCCGAACAGCGCCTCGAGCGGTGCGCCGATCACCCCGCGCGGGGCAAAGGCCAGCAACAGCACCCAGCCCGTCACCACCGGCGGCACCACCAGCGGCAAATGCACCGCTGCATCAAGCAGCACCTTGCCCGGAAAGCGCACCCGCGCCAGTATCCAGGCCAGCGTAAAGGCCACCGGCAGCGTCGCCGCCATCGCCACCGCGCCGACCTGCAACGACAGCAGGACGATGCCCCATTCCTCTGAGGTGAGCATTACCGCGCGCTGAAGCCGAAGCGCGCGAAGATCGCCCGGCCGCTGCGCGACAGCAGAAAGCGGCGGAACCCCTCCGCCTCGCGGTTCGTCGAGCTTTTCAGGCGCGCCAGCGGATAGGTGATCGGCGGATAACTGCGCGGCGGGAACACGCCTGCGATCCGGACGGCGGACGAGGCACGCGCATCGGTCGCGTAAACAATGCCGAGCGGTGCCGCCCCACGCTCGACCAGCGCCAGCGCCGCACGCACGCTGTCCCCGGCGACGACATGCGGTTGCACCTGCGCCCACACGCCAAGCGCGATCAGCGCGGCCTTGCCGTAGCGCCCGGCCGGCACGCTGTCGGGGTCCGCCATCGCCAGCGGCCCCGCCGCCAGCAGCCGCACCAGTGCGGCCGAGGCCAACGGCACCTTCACCGGGTTGCCCACGGCCGCGACGATCACCAGCCGATTGCCGAGAAAGGGCGCGCGGGTGCCCTGCACCAGCAGCCCCTTGGCTGCGACATCATCCATCCATGCCTGGTCCGCCGAAACGAACAGGTCGGCAGGTGCGCCAGCCGTGATCTGGCGCGCGAGCGCCGAGGAGGCGGCGAAGGACAGCACGGGTTCGGCATGGCCCTGCGCCGCCCAGGCGTGCCCCGCTGCAGTCATTGCCTCCTGCAGGCTGGCTGCGGCCAGCACCAGCGGTCCTTGCGACTGAGGTCTCGCCACCGCGGGGGCAATCCCGGTCAGAAATAGCAACAGGAGCAGGAGGCGTTTCATGGCCCGTCCATACGATAGCTATATCGACGCGCATATAGCAAAACCCTCCCGCCCGCGCGCTACCCCGCCTGCACGCGCCCGGTGCGCACCAATTTGCCCCAGCCAACGCGCGGGCCGCGCAAGGCCTGCGCAATGGCCTTGATCACGACGTAATACATGATCTGGCGATAGCCGATGCGCTGCGGGATCAGCAGCCACAGCAACCGCCAATTCTCGCGCCGCTCCAGCGCAAACGCCACCGTTGCGGCAAGCAGATCGATCGCGGTGAACACCAGCCAGTAGAGCAGCATCTTCTCGACATCATGCTGCGTCTGCGCCCAGCCATGCGCCTGCACCGCCAGATACGTCGTCACGAAGCTGACGATCAGCGCGAGATCGATGATCGGGGAGATCGCAGCAAATACGATCTGGAACAGGATCGCTTGCGGCAAACCCACCCGGGCAAGCCCGCGCGGCTTGCCCGTCGCGATGATAATGCCGTGCTTCCACAAGCATTGCAGCGTGCCGAATGCCCAGCGGAAGCGTTGCTTGGCCAGCCCCTTCACCGTCTCGGGGGATTCGGTCCAGGCGATGGCATATTGGTCATAGGTCACCTTCCAGCCGGCTCGCTGGATCGCGATGGTAAGGTCCTGATCCTCGGCCAGTGTATCGTCGGGATAGCCCCCAACCTGCTGGATCGCGGCGAGGCGCCACGCACCGACCGCGCCGGGCACGACCGTCATCGCGTCGAGCCGCGCCAGCGCCCGCCGCTCCAGATTCTGCGCCGTAATATATTCAACCGCCTGGAATTTGGTCAGCAGGTTCACGCGGTTGCCAACCTTGGCATTGCCCGCCACCGCGCCGATCTTTGGGTCGGCGAACCAGCGCGCGAGCCGGGCGATCGTGGTTGGCTCGAACTGGGTATCGGCGTCGAGCGCGATTACGATCTCGCCCGTTGCCAGCGCGAGGGCGTGGTTGAGCGCCCGCGCCTTCCCGCCATTTTCGAGCGTTAACAGCTTCACGCGCGGGTCTTGCGCAAACGCCGACGCGACGACCTCGCTGGTCTCATCGCTCGATCCATCATCGATCACGATGACTTCGACGCGCACATCGGTCGAGGCGAGCACACCGCGCACCGCGCGCTCGATCACCAATTCCTCGTTGAACGCAGGGATCATCACGGTAACGAAACGCGTCGGGTCGATCTCGGGGAAGATCGTCCGGCTCTCGCGTCGGGCCTGAATCAGCGCCAGCGCCGAGAGGATCACCGCGCGCGCGATACCGATCGTAATGGCAAGAAAGAAGATCCACCCTAACCCGATGACGATCGCGCCGAGCGCGCTGAAGATGAACAGATCGGTCGCCGCGGCTGCTTGATCACTCGCGGACAGCTTCGGCATCACCACATCGCGCGGGATGCCGGCCAACGTCGACACGGGCACGAAGGTGTACCCCCTGGCGCGCAACTGATCGATGATCTGCGGCAGCGCCTCAACCGTCTGAGAACGATCTCCACCGGCGTCGTGGAGCAGCACGATGTTGCGGCTGCACTGCGGCTCGGGATTGGTGGGGTCGCACTTGGCCGTGGGGTCGGTTACCTGCGCCACCGTCGAGTCGATGATATTCTGGACGCCCGGGCGCTTCCAATCACCCGGATCGACGTGCAGCCCGACCGAGATATACCCCCGATCCTGCGCCTGCAGCGCCGGATCGATTTCGTCGGCGGTGGTTGGCTCGGCGTCGCCAAAATACGGCGCGCGGAACAGGCGGAGCGAATGCCCGGTAAACGCCTGGAACAGGCGCTGCGTGGTGTTGAGCTGAAAGGTCGTCTCGGCAAGCGACGCGCCCGCCAGATTGGGATGCGTATAGGTGTGGCTGCCGATTTCATGGCCTTCGCGGACCATGCGTTCGAGCAACGGCCGCTGGGTTAGCGCGTTTTCGCCGACGATGAAGAAGGTTCCGGGTACCTTCTTTTCTTTCAGGATGTCGAGCACCTTGGGGGTCCAGGTCGGGTCGGGCCCGTCGTCGAAGGTCAGCGCGACAAGCCCCGGCTTATACCCGGTGCGCGCGACGATGTAGGGCGAGGGTAAGGTTTCGAACACGACATTCGTGATCGCGCCGTCCTTGTTGGTCTGGACGCGCCGCACGCCCTGCACGGGCACACCTGCGATCTTCAGGATCTCACCGCTGCCATCAATGTCGACGTCGGTCCCGGCGGGGATTTTCTCGATGACGGACGCAGGGGGCAAGGTTCGGTGCGAGCGGCCGAAGATCGACCAGAGCCCGGGATCCTCCGATCCCAAGCGCCAGACCGCGACCCCGTCCAGCCCCGATCGCGCCAGAAAGCGCAACTGGTTGTAGGCCGAGGCCGCATCCAGCATCCACACCTCGTGACGACTGCCGTTTTCCTGATAGGCAAAGCCGGTATTGCCGCTGGCCCTGTCGAACACGGGCATTGCGCTCGATTCCCGCGCGGTTTCCCACGCTTCGTCGATCGCGAGCGGCTCCCCGGTATGATCGTGCCAGTTATAGGCATAGCTGCCGATCGCGACGACGACCTTGCTGCGCGGCAGGCCATGCGCTGCTCTTGCGACAGACTGTTCAAACCACGCTTGCGACGCAATTGGCCCCGCTGCGCCGCCGACTTCATGCTCGTCATAGGCCATCAGGAAGATACGATCGACCACGGGGGCGAATGCCTGCATATTCCAGCCATTCTGCCCATCGGCTTCGCCGATCGGCACAGCGATCGCGATCACCCAGCTGTGCTTGATAAAACGCGCCCGCGCCTCGGCCAGGAACGTGCGAAAGTCGGCCTGCCCCCTGGGCGTAAGCTCTTCGAAATCGAAAAACGCGCCGCCTGCATGGTTGGCCGCCAGCCAGGGTTCGAGCTTGTCCAGCAACGCCTTGCGTTGCGCCGGTGCCCGCAACAACGCCTCCATGCCGCGCGGATCCCAATTGCCGTTCACCGCATTCTGGATCATCGGCAAGATCAGGGGGCGATGCGGCGACCGGTTGATGATCTCCCGCCCCGCAACATCCCGAAACACAGTGACCTTATGATCCGCGCCAGTGACCGAAACCCAGCCCGGAATCAGCCAGTCAAGCTCAGCGATATTGCGACGGAGGGATGCCGCCGAGGACTCGTCCCAAGGCGCATGAAACGCGATCGCCAATGGCTGATCGACCCCAACCCCGCGCGGACGCGCGCCGAGCAGCCGGGCATAGTCGTTCAAATCATGCCGCGCGCGCTTCAGCAGCGGCTCATGCGGCGGCGGCAGCTTGGTCAACGCGGCGTGCTCGGCCTCGACCGGCAACAAGGGCGCGCGCGGCACAGCCCCGATAGAAACCCCGAGCGCGGCAATCGCCACCACGATCAACAGCACAAACGCCGTCACCGCCACCGCGAAACGCCGCCGACGGCGCCCCGAGGCATCGTAGAAAACGGGGGCACTGCTCATGGAATTCCTGTCCTCGGGTAAAATCGTCATGATCGCATCGGCCCCTTCGCATGGCCTAAACGCGACGCCAACATGACATTCATGTCATTCGTAACTCTATCGTTATCTTCGGTCCAAAGGCTAGAGTGCCGGCGCACCTTGCCGTCAGCGAACCCCACGCTAGGATATCCCCCATAGGAGAGCCCCAATGCGCCACATTGCGATCATCGGCTCAGGCCCTGCGGGTTATTATAGCGCGGAAGGCTGTCAAAAGACGTTCGGCGATGCTGCACGCGTCGATATCATCGATCGTTTGCCGGTGCCCTATGGTTTGATCCGCAGCGGCGTTGCCCCCGACCATCAATCGATCAAAGGCGTGGCCCGACGCTATGAAACGGTCGCGTTGAGCGACACGGTGCGGTTTGTCGGCAACGTCACGGTGGGAAGCGACGTCTCCATTGGCGAATTGCTCGATCGTTACGATGCCGTCATCCTCGCCACCGGGGCACCGGCGGATAAGCCGCTCGGCGTACCGGGCGACGGCCTGCCCGGCGTCATCGGATCGGCGGCCTTTGTCGGCTGGTACAACGGCCATCCCGACTTTGCCGACCTCGATCCGCCGCTCACCCGCGGCGATGCGGTGGTCATCGGGGCCGGCAATGTCGCGCTCGACGTTGCTCGCATTCTCGCAAAAGCCGAGGACGAGTTTGCCGGATCGGACATCGCCGCCCACGCGCTTGGACGATTGCGCGAGACAGAATTGGCCACGATCACCGTGCTCTCGAGGCGCGGACCGCAGCAGATCGCGATGACCCCGAAGGAGCTCGGCGAGCTTGCCCATCTTTCGCGGGCGCTCCCTGTTGTGGATCCCTCCGACCTTCCCTCGCCCGAAAGCGACGCGGCGCTGGACCCGGGCCTGCGGAAATCGATCGCTCACCTGAGGGCTTTTGCCGAGCGGAAGGACGACAAGCCGGTCCACATCGTCTTCGATTTTTTTGCCCGTCCACTTCGTATCGAGGGCACCGGTGTCGCAGAACGGGTTATCATCGCCCGCACCATGATCGATGATCTTGGGAACGTGCGCGACACCGGCGACACCTATGCGGTCCCTGCTGGCCTGGTCGTCAGCTGTATCGGCTATCGCACGCCGCCGATCGCCGGGGTGCCATATGACGAGAAGCTCGGGCGCTTCGCCAATGTCGAGGGACGGATCGCGCCGGGGCTTTACGCGGTCGGATGGGCCCGTCGCGGTCCAACTGGCACGATCGGCACCAACCGCCCCGACGGTTTCGCCATCGCAGAGCTCATCGCGGCGGACATTCCGGCCGACAGTGGCAAGCGCGGGCGCATCGATCTTGATGAATTGCTCGCACAGCGCGGTATCGAGATCGTGACCTTCCGCGATTGGCAAAAGATCGAGGCGGCGGAGGTCGCGCGCGCGCGTCAGGGTGCCCCCCGTGAGAAATTCGCGACGATCGACGAGATGCTCGCCGTGCTCCTTTGAGCCGCAGCAGACGCGCGATCCGCCTGCGTGGCATTTTTTTGACTTGCTACCGCCGCGCCCTGCGGCTACGCGCTGCGCCCTGCAATGTGTCGGGGCGTGGCGCAGTCTGGTAGCGCACTGGTCTCGGGGTCCAGGGGTCGTAGGTTCGAATCCTATCGCCCCGACCATTGCTGGAACGAAGCGGGCACTTGCCGTTGAAGGCTGCCCTGGCGCTCCCCCATATTCCCCGATGTCATGATGATCCGCCGCCGGCTGAAAATTGCCGTCCAGGCAGGTACAATCGATCGTGGCGTGCCCCATAAACTCGATCAATGTTGCATTAGCGCAACACGCTGTAATTATCTTGAAATATTACAAAATGCGCCCGTTACGGGCCTTCCACGCCTTGAGCTTTTGATAACGGGTATTTAGCCTCCCTCCCAATACGGCGCGGCAGGGGCAGCGCCAAACGGGGGAGTCTATCATGGTCGAGCTTGGTAAACGTGCGCCTGCTGCGCGAGCAGTCCTTCTCGCGTCCGCCGCAACTTGGTCGCTTGTCGCCGCTGGCGCGACGCAGGCCGCTACGCTCAACGACACACCGGTGGGTGTCGGCCCTGCGAGCTACGTTCTTGAACCGCAGACCAATATCGCGGTGCCGCCCGTTTCGGATCCCAGCATTGTCATCGCGCCGCCCGGCACATCGGTGACCGACCGCGACCCGACCAACGTCACCGGCATCGGGCAGATGATCATCGATCAGAAGAACGGCTTTATCGGCCTGTGCACCGGCACGCTGATCAACCCGCGCACCGTCATTTTCGCGGCGCACTGCGTCAATGAGAGCACGACGGGCACGGCTATGAACCCCTGGGGTTACGGCACCGGTACTGGCCAGTTGCCGATCGCGTTCGGCTTTCAGACGAACAACAATCTCGCGGGCAATTCGGCTTTCGGGCACTGGCTCAATGGCACTGCGGGCGGTGCCAAGTATCTGACCTCGATCACGGACTATCTCTACAACGTCAATCAGGTGCAATATAACGCGCACTCGCTTGATCTGGGGCTGGCAAACAACTTCCTGCAGGCAGACGTCGCCGTCGCTTCGCTCGATACGCCCGCAGCGAATGTGCCGACCTGGGCGCTGCTATTCTCTGCACTGCCCGCCCCCACCTCGATCAGCGACACGACCGGCACCGGCTATCACGTGGCCATCGCCGGCTATGGAAATACCGGGACCGCGACCAGCGGCGCTTCGGTCGGCGTCGACTATCGGCGGCGCTTGGCAGAGAATTATTTGGGCTTGCTCGGGTCGCTCGACGATATCGATATCGGCCTGTTCGGCATCGCGCCACGGGGTCGCCCCCAGAATCTCTATCAGATCGACTTCGACAGCAGCGGAGCACCGAACAGCCGCACCAACGGTTTCGACTTCAATATCTTCAAGGATAACGCCCTGTCTGGAGAAGGGATTACCGGACCCGGCGATTCGGGCGGTCCGCTGATCCTCGACCGCACTTATGCCAAGCAACTGGTGATCGCAGTGCTCTCGGGCGGGACGCGCTATTTCAGTGCGCAGCCGTCCGGCAGCTACGGCACCAGCGCCTTCTACCAGCCGCTTTATCTGTATTGGGACTATATCGCGGCCGCCAATCCCTATCGCTACGTCAGCACGCTTGCGGGCGACGGCAATTGGACTGACCCAACGCATTGGGTGACCAACCTCGACCCCGCCTATAACGTCATCGTCAACGGCGCGCTGGTCAACGGCGTGCCCACCACGGCAGGTCAGGGCACCACCGGTACATCGGGCAAATTTGGCCAGATCTGCGATCAGGAACCCAATTTCGCCTATGACGTCTGCTATGACGTGAAGACCGGCGTCTATTATGACCACGGCGTCGCGGTCACCAACCCAGTTCCCGGCACCACCGCCAGCTCGACCGCCCTCCCCGCCGCGACGCTCGCCAATGGCTTGCCCGGGGCAACCAACTTCGTGCCGAACAATATCAATCCCGACTCGGTGAATCAGATCAACGCACGCTATTTCGACGTGACGTTGGCCGCGGCCGGCACCACCACGCTCGGATCGGCCGTGACGATCGACCGCCTAACGCTCAATGGCACTGCCGCCAAACTGACCGTCAACAGCGGCGCTTCGTTGACCAGCCTGATCAACATCAATCAATTGCAAGGTCTCGTCACCAATAACGGCACGGTCACCTCGGTTGGCGACTATCTGTTGCTGACCGGCGGTATCACCGGTGCGGGGCGCTTCAACGCGCCGTTCTTCACCAGCGTGAGCGGCATGATCATGCCCGGCACGGCCGGTACCATTGGCACCATCACCTTCGGCGGCAATTTGATCCTGTCCTCGGGAACGGTGCAGTTCATCGACCTTGGACCGGCAAATACCTCCGATAAACTCGCGGTCACAGGTGCTGCGAGCGTTGGCGGCATCGTTGGCTTCGCGCCCGTCGCGGGCCACACGATTCGCTATGGCGATGTCTATACGATCCTGACCGCGCAAGGCGGCGTGACCGGCACCTATGCGGCCCCGACCGCGCTCAGCGCGATCCTCACCCCGCGCTTCATCTATTCCGCCAATGCGGTGCAGGTGGCGATCGACGCTGGATTGTATGCAAACGTCGTTGGCAGTTCGCCGGTGCAGCGCGCTTATGCGCAATTGCTCGATCAGAACCGCAGCATCTACAACACCTATGCCGGCGTTTATGGCCCGCTCGATCTGCAGAACGCGGCCACGATCCAAGGTACGCTCGACAGCCTTGCCCCGCGCGAGCAGACGCTGAAGCGCGCACTCGGCACGCTCGCGGTGGACAATATGCAGCGGTTCACCGCCACCCGCCTGGCCAATCTCGATCATGGCGACCTTGACGGGACGCTCGCGATCATCGGCAATCCGCTCGTCTTCGCGGCGAGCCGCGCGTCGGGAGATGTCGTCGCCAGTGGCGCTGCCCTCGCTGCAAACGATACAGCGCTGCGCCCGGGCAAGCTGCCCGAAACCGTCAACGGGTACATCGCGGCAGGCTATCTCAACGGCAACAGCCGCCCAATGCCCACCGCCGTTCCGCTCGGCGCGCGCGACACCTTTGACGGGTTCTACGTCGTCGGCGGCATCGAAGGCGAACTCGACAGCCGTACCGCCGTCGGCATGTCCTTCTCCTACACCAACGCGAGCGGCTCCACGACCGGCGGCCAATATGCCCGGGCGGACCTGTTCCAGACCAGCGCCTATGGCAAAATCGCGCTTGCAGGGCCGCTCACGTTCGATGTTCAGGCGAGCCTGGGCTTCCTCGATACGGCAACGCGCCGCAGCGTTTCCCTGGTCGGAACGCCCTTCACGCTGCGTGGGCACGAAAGCTCGCTGACCTATTCGACGCAGCTCGGGCTGGGATATGACATAAGCGTCGGGGGCGGCCTGAAGATCACGCCGCGCGCCGCACTGCGCGCAGGGCAGATCGACTGGGCGGGTACGAATGAGACCGGCGGGGGCACCGCGCTGCGG
This sequence comes from Sphingomonas sp. TF3, assembly GCF_003985085.1. Lineage (NCBI taxonomy): Bacteria > Pseudomonadati > Pseudomonadota > Alphaproteobacteria > Sphingomonadales > Sphingomonadaceae > Sphingomonas > Sphingomonas sp. TF3. The sequence continues at coordinate 49,786 of NZ_RWKS01000010.1, forward strand.
ATCGCGCCGCTACCCTCGAACAGCGTTCAGGCATTGGGCGGTGTCAACCTGAGCGGCGGCAAGATCCTCAAGCCCTATCTGTCCGCTTATTATGTGCATGCGTTCCGCGACCAGCCGAGCGCCTTCGGTGCGAATTTCGTCGGCGGCGTTGGCCCCAACGCATCCTTCGCACTGGCTGCGCAAGACAAAGACTGGGGCGAGATCGGCGGCGGCCTGTCCTACGCGACCAAGGACGTCACGCTGTCCATCGGGGCGGATACGACCGCCGGTCGGACCGACATCTCCAACCAAAGCTACCGCGCGACGGTCAAGATCGCCTTCTGAGCGGGATATCGCGTTAAGCCAGCGGGCCGTTCGGGTGACCGGGCGGCCCTTTGCGCATCCATGCTCGACGCGTGGCATCTCCCACTGCTACCGCTCCGCGCCATGACCGCTCTCGAAATTGTCGCGTTCCTGCTCGGACTGGCCAATGTCACGCTGGTCGTTTTGCGCAGCATCTGGAACTATGTCTTCGGCCTCGCGATGGTCACTCTCTACGCGGTCATCTTTCTCCATACACGACTCTACAGCGATGCTTTGCTGCAGGTGTTTTTCTTCGTCGTGCAAATCTATGGCTGGTGGAACTGGTCCCGCGCCCGCGCGGCTGCGGGTGAAGTGACGGTCGGGCTTTTGACGAACCGCGCTCGATTGACCTGGACGATCGGGTGTCTGGCCGCAGCGGCGCTGTGGGGATATGCAATGCACCGCTTCACCGACGCCTCCTTCCCCTGGGCCGATGCGACGCTTGCTGCGATGAGCGTCGCCGCGCAGATTTTGCAATCGCGCCGTGTGGTCGAAAGCTGGTGGCTGTGGATCGCAGTCGATATCGGCTCGGTCGGCCTCTATGCCGCCAAGGGATTGTGGCTGACGATGCTGCTCTACGCGATCTTCCTGGCACTGGCGATCTGGGGTCTGTTCGACTGGCAGCGGGTCGCGCGACGGACCGCCACCGCATGACCGTGATTTGCCTGCACGGGCCCGAAAGCACGGGCAAATCGACGCTGATCGAACAGCTTGCCGCGCATTATGCGACGGTGTTCGTCCCCGAATATGGCCGCACCTTCGCCGAACAGCACGGCACCGATTTCACCATGGCCGATCTGGTCGAGATTGCCCAAACGCACGATGCGATGACACAGGCCGCGCGCGCTACCGGTGCTGACCCTTTATTCCTCGATACAGATCCGCTGATGACGGCGGTGTGGGCCGACATGCTGTTCGGCACCCGCGACCCGTGGTTCGACGCGTGGCACAACACCGCCGACCTGTACCTGCTGCTCGACATCGACTTACCGTGGATCGACGATGGTACGCGCCTGTTCGGCAGCACGGCGGAGCGGCAGCGCTTCTTCGACCTGTCACGTGCCGAGCTGGAGCGGCGCGGCCTGGCCTATGTGCTTGTGGGCGGGCGCGGCCCCGACCGTCTCGCGGCGGCGCTCGCTGCGCTCGCCTCGGTCGGGGTGCGCCCCGCCACTCCCAATCCCGCCTCGCTCAGCCCTTCTTCGCTTTGAGCGCCTTCACTGCCGCCAAGGTCCCGGTGATGTGCCCCTCGGGCTTCATCTCGGACAGCACGTAAGCGATCTTGCCGTTGGTGCCGATCACATAGGAGGTGCGGTTGGTCCAGCCGGCCTTTTGCGGCAGCGCGACGTCATAGCCCGAGATCGTGGCGGGCGTGGCCAGCCCGACCGGGAATTTGTCGCGGCATTCAACCGACGAGAATTCCTTGATCCGCTCGGCATTCCCTGCGGTCAGGCCGATCAGTGTCGCGCCCTGCTTCTCGAAATCAGCCGCTGCCTCGGCAAAGGCATGCGCCTCAGCGGTGCAGCCCGAGGTGAAAGCGGCGGGGAAGAAATACAGCACCACCGGCCCCTTCTTGAGCGCGGTCGCCAGCGTAAAGCTGTGCGTCTTGCCGGCAAGCGCGGCCTCGGTGGTGAAGTTCGGCGCGGTATCGCCAACCTTCAGCGCGGCCATGGCAGGGGTGGCAAAGCCAAGCGCGAGGCTGGCGGCGACAAACGGGATGGCAAACTTCATGGCGACGTCTCCTAAAACGATCCGTCACCCTAGCCTGCCGCCCCCGCCGCCGCCAGCCCGCCCGTTAGCGCGACGGCGCGAGCTTGGTGTTGAGCACCCAGCCGACATTGTCATTTTCGTCGGCCACTTCCCACCACAGCCCGTTCTTGTTGCCGGTCGGGTAGACGATCGCACCGGCGGGCAAGGTGCGCAGCACGCGGCCGGTCGCGCTGGCAGCCGAGCGCAAGGCCAGCGGGCCTTGCGCGGTGAAGGTCTTGGCAGGAGCGGCTTCGGCCGTGCCGGTGTCACCCGGCGTCACGTAGCCGAGATCGTTGACCAGCTTCGAATAGGCCTGGATGAACGCCAGCGTCACAATCCGGCCGATATCGGTATTGTCGTAACCGCCGCCGATCACCCCGCCGCCTGCAACGCCGCCGAATACGCCGCCACCGCCGCCGAAGCTGAGGCTGTTCTTGGCGGCATAGCCGTCCTCCGTCGCGAGCGTTTCAGTGGTGCGCACATTGGTGATTGACAGCACGACATTGGCTTCCATCTTGCGGCTGCGCACGCCGCCGACGATCCCGCCGATCGGGCCGCCGATCAGACCGCCGAGCCCGGCTGCGACACCACTGCCGCTAGCGTTGCTGTTGGCACCCTGCACTTCGGCCTGAAGGACATAGTCGGCGGCCTTGATCTGGCCCTGGCCGACATTGGAACCGCGCTGCAGCCCGAGATCGCCGCCGATATCGCGCTCGCGCTGCGCGGCCTGCAAGCCGCTGCCGCGATCGACGATGTTGAAACAGCCCGAACGCTGCACCAGCACCTTGAGCAGCTTCTGCGGCGGCGCGAGATTGTACTGCGTCCAGCCGCGCGAATCGTCGCCGTCGACGATTGAGATCGTGCCATGCTTGCGCGCGCAATGCGGCACGTCGTTCATCGTCGCTTCTTGCAGCTTCTGCGTGCCCGACGGCTTGGCCAGTCGCTGCGCGGCGACCTGCATCGGCATGCTCACGATGATCGCTGCCATCGCCATCCCGGTCACGATTTTCGACATACCCTGCCCCCGCTTAGAGTCGTTACGCTGGCTCGATATCCGATTTGCGTCAGGCGGCATAGAGATGACCGCGATGATGACGGGCTTTGTGCAGGCGTGCAGGCGATGCTATGGCCCCCTCTTCTGTTTCCAGCACACAACCGGGCGAATTCGTGACCCCTCTTCAGACCATCCGCAATTTCAGCATCATCGCCCATATCGATCATGGCAAGTCGACGCTCGCCGATCGCCTGATCCAGGCGACCGGCGGCCTCAGCGACCGCGAAATGTCCGAGCAAGTCCTTGATAATATGGACATTGAGAAAGAACGCGGGATCACCATCAAGGCCCAGACGGTGCGGCTCAGCTACACCGCCAAGGACGGGATCGACTATACCCTCAACCTGATGGACACGCCGGGCCATGTCGACTTCGCCTATGAAGTGAGCCGCAGCCTCGCCGCGTGCGAAGGCGCGCTGCTGGTGGTCGATGCCGCGCAAGGCGTCGAGGCGCAGACGCTCGCCAACGTCTATCAGTCGATCGAGCATGATCATGAGATCGTGCCCGTCATCAACAAGATCGATCTCCCCGCCGCCGACCCCGACAAGGTCAAGGCCGAGATCGAGGAAGTGATCGGCCTCGACGCGAGCCAGGCGGTGCTGACCAGCGCCAAGGCCGGGATCGGCATCGCCGAAGTCCTCGAAGCGATCGTCACCCGCATCCCGCCGCCCAAGGGCGATGCCGATGCGCCGCTCAAAGCCATGCTGGTCGATAGCTGGTACGACCCCTATCTCGGCGTCGTCATCCTCGTGCGCGTCGTCGCGGGCGTCCTCAAGAAGGGCCAGCAGATCAAGTTCATGCAGGCGGGCACGCTCCATCTGGTCGACCGCGTCGGCTGCTTCCGCCCCAAGATCGAGCAATTGACCGATCTCGGCCCCGGCGAAATCGGCTTCATTACGGCGCAAATCAAGGAAGTCGCGCAGACCCGCGTCGGCGACACCATCACCGACGCCAAGCGCCCCGCCGCCGAGGCCTTGCCGGGCTTCAAGGAAGTCCAGCCGGTGGTGTTCTGCGGCCTCTTCCCGGTCGATGCGAACGATTTCGAGAAACTGCGCGAAAGCATCAGCAAGCTGCGCCTCAACGACGCGAGCTTCTCCTTCGAGATGGAAACCAGCGCCGCGCTCGGTTTCGGCTTCCGCTGCGGCTTCCTGGGGCTCCTCCACCTCGAAATCATCCAGGAGCGCCTCACGCGCGAGTACGACCTCGACCTCATCACCACCGCCCCGTCGGTGGTGTACGAGCTCGAGCTGACCCATGGCGGTGGCACGATCGAGCTGCACAACCCCGCCGACATGCCCGATCCGAATAAGATCGAAAGCATTTCCGAGCCGTGGATCCAGGCGGTGATCTACGTCCCCGACGAATATCTCGGCAGCGTGCTGAAACTCTGCCAGGACCGTCGCGGCATCCAGAAGGACCTGACCTATGTCGGCGGCCGCGCGCAGGCGACCTATGAGCTGCCGCTCAACGAAGTCGTGTTCGATTTCTACGACCGGCTGAAGTCGCTCTCAAAGGGCTATGCCAGCTTCGATTACACCCAGATCGGCAAGCGCGAGGGCGACCTCGTCAAGATGAGCATCCTCGTCAACGAAGAGCCGGTCGACGCGCTGTCGATGATCGTCCACCGCGGCACCGCCGAGGTGCGCGGGCGCGGCATGGTCGAGCGCTTGAAGGAACTGATCCCGCGCCATTTGTTCAAGATCCCGATCCAGGCCGCGATCGGCGGCAAGGTGATCGCGCGCGAGACGATCAGCGCGATGCGCAAGGACGTGACCGCGAAATGCTATGGCGGCGACGCCAGCCGCAAGCGCAAGCTGCTCGACAAGCAAAAGAAGGGCAAGCTCAAGATGCGGGAGTATGGGAGCGTGAGCATTCCGCAGGAGGCGTTTATTGCGGCGCTGCGGATGGGGGATGAGGGGTAGCGACAGGGGAATCGGGCGGCTGCCTTCGACCGAACGCGGTCCATTCCACGTCGAAGGGAGTTGACCTTATCCGCGTTATATAGGAGGCCAATTCTATGGAACGGACGAGCAACAGGTTGATCCTTTGCGGCACTGGCCCTGTCCGGCCTCTCACGCGCCTAACCGTCGATGCGACGCTCAACGTCGCGCCCGATCTTATTAAGCGCTACCAGAACGGACATTACTGGCTAGAGCGTCGGTTGGACGATCTCGCACATAACCGGGCGTATGCGATGGGCATTGCCACGGGCAGTCATCTCATAGCGCTCGCTTTACTCACTCCAAAAGGCGCTCACGCGGTTAAGCTCTCGACATTCTCCGTTGCTCCGCGCTTCCGTTCGGCTGGCATCGGCCGGACGTTGCTCCAAGCTCTTCGTTGCAAATGGCTCGCGGACGATATCGATCGGGTGCATGTTACAGTCGATCAAGACGATTTTTCGACAACTCAGTTCTTTTTGAACAGCAACTTTGCTCAGACCAAAGATGTGCTCGTCAATTATGGTGAGCACCGCTGGGATAAAGTTTTAAGCTGGACGCCTGCCGCGGATTCACGTGCTCCTGCTTTTTTCCGTTAAACCTCATTACGCGGCGGCGATCTTCGAAGGCCGAAAGGTCTTCGAATATCGGCGCTCGCCGCCGCGCCGCTACCTGCCCGGGGTCGCGTTAATTTATGAGACCCTGCCGGTTTCTGCGGTGACCGGAGCAGTGAAGGTTGAGGAGCCGTTCTCTCTTCAAGCTAACGATATCGCCGAGCTTGAGCCCGATATTGCCGCTTATCTAGCTGGCGCTCGTGCACCTTGCGCCATCCCAATTTTGGTCGCCAAGCGTTTCGGCACGCCGATCCCGTTCAGAGCCCTGCTAGCAAGGGGCGTCCGAGCTCCACAGTCTTGGACATATGTTGCAACCGACTTTCTTCCACCAGGTCTGTTTTAGCGCCCGGTGCCGCCTTCGATCTTGTCGTTCCAGCGCAGGACAGCCTGAAGCCGCAGCAGCGCCTGCTTGAGCCGCTCGACGCTCCTTTTGTCCTTCACCTGTGCCCAAATATGCCTGGCCGCATAATGGTCGGCCTTGGTAAGCCCGTCGATATCAGGGGCCTGATCCGCAGCTTCCGCGTCGCTGAGAACGTCCTTTTTGTGGAGCGTGTTAGCGCCGAGCGCCTCAACATAGATAACGGCAAGCGGTGCCAATGGACCGCTATCTTTGACGATGAACGCCATCAGCGATCCAGAGGCTGTGTCATTGCCAAAGGGCTTGGCCTCGGTGTCGGTGAACCCCCAGTTGCGAATGAGGTTCTTGCACGAATTGCCGACATTGGAATTATATTGGGCGCCGACCAGCCGCCACGCTTTCCCGATGATGCCGTAGCGCACGGAAAAGCGACGACCCACTGATCGCTCATCTCCTAGGTGCCAGTTACCACTGTAAAGCGTCGCCTGCACGAGCGACTCTCCTACGAAATCGGGAATATAGAGAGTCGCGCGATGCGGGATCGCATCAAGCGCGATCGTCTCCTGCGCAAACGCCGCTTCTATATCTTTGTAGACCTCCCGAAACCGGGCTTGGAGTGAGGAGGCTCGCAATGCCTTAGTATAAGTGCGGACCAGATCGTCCCCAAGCTCGTGCTGCCGCGCCTCGATTGAATCTCGTTCAGATGAGAGATCGTGCAGATTGAAGGAAACCCCAAAGGCCGTGATCGTACCGGAAGAACCAGCAAGCCGACGCCGGAAGCTTGGACTGCTCATCAGCACCAAAAACAGGCTGATAGCAACGATCGTGAGGAAACTCAGCGCCCCTATCCACTTAAGGAAAAGCTTAGACTGATCAAAGACGAGCGAACCGAAGCCAGATGCGGTGTCAATCTGCTGCTTGATCTGCTCGCGCTGGGCGCGAATGCTTTTCAGATGCTCGCTAAGTGCACTGTCGATTAGAAAGGATTGACTATCAAGTGTCTGGTCGATCGCTCTACCATGGGTTTCGATCTCAACAAAATAGGGCGCAATCCGCTTCTTCTGGATATCAGGCAATCCGACAAGCGCTGCCCGCACACTGTCGATTGCCATGGTGAGCTTGTGACGATCGTCTTGAACACGTGGCAGCCGGTGCGATTGGACATTTTCCAGCAATGCCTCAAGAGCATCAAGCCGTTTGAGCATTGTCCCGGCTGGCGCGCTGTACCGTGACGGCTGGCTGATGGCGTAGCCTGTGATGAACCCGACAACGAGAAACAGCGTCGCGAGCGTCAGGGCCCAGTAATTGAATACGAAGTTCCACCATATCGAAAGGGCAGGCCAATAGCCGCGACTCGCTGGCGTGGCGGGTGTTGTCATAATCGCCGCCCCCCAAAAACGGCCTTCACGGTATAGGTCAACGCCACGCTCATGAAAAGCTGACCGGAAAAGGTGAATATTGCAACACAATACCGGTGGTACCTGAGCGGTAGCGGCACAAATATCTACTTTGGCTAATGAGGCCAGGGAATCCGTCCTTACGTTGCCGCTCAATTAAAATCATAAAGCGCTCCCTCTAAACGCTCTCTACTTCCCATCCTCCCTCCGCCCCCTCCCCAGCACACCAAGCCCGCCAGCCCTCTTCGGTCGCCGAGGCTTCCCATTGCGCCTGGGCGGCGGCCATTTGGGTGCAGGCTTCCTTTCGGGCTGCCCTGCGCGCGTCGAGCGTTGCGCCGCTGGCAATGGCGCTCGACAGGCCGCGCTGCGTCATCGGCGCGGGACGCAGCATGGCGTCCTGCGCCCACACCGCCTCGCGCGCCTGTTTGAGCAAGGCGCGCCGCGCCTCGAAGGAATCCTCGGTGCCCACCGCCGGGTCGGGATCGTCGAGATGCAGGAACATGTCGTTCCAGAACGCGACGATCGCTTCGGGCCGGTCGATCACGCAGAAGATGAACTCGATTTCGGTCAACTGGCGCAGAGCGAAATCGGCCGCGACGATGTCGCCGCGCAAGCGCGCCTGGCGCTCAGCTTTAACCTTATTGGTGTAGTGCCGCATGAAGTCGTCGTGCCGCTCGGCACCGGCGCGCGCGCGGTCCGCCTCGGACATGTATGCGGGATTGCGCGCCTTGCACACCGGGCAATTCTCGGCGGCCTCGCGCTCGATCGTCGCGCGGTTGCGCGTGCCAGGGGCGAGGCCGGGCCCGCCATAGCGATCGGTCAGATGGTGGCGCAGGATGAACATCGTCAGCCGGTCATTATACCAGCGGCGTTCGCCGACCTGCTCGTCCTTGTGGAAGACCGGGACGGGCACGCCCTCGATCGCGCGTTCGATCGCGACATCGACCAGGCGCTGCACCCCGTGATCCAGCGCGGCGAGCCAGGCGGCGCGGAAGCCGTCGGCCCCCGGTTGTCGGCGGAGGTAGTAGGCCCCCTCCGCGCTCATGTTGATGCGCCGGGCGGCGGCGGTGACCGATCCGGTTTCGGCGAGCGCGGCGATGAAGCCGCGCTGCCGCTCGGGCGTCCAGCCGTCATAGCGATATTTGCGGGGAACGGGCTCGAACGCGAGCACCGGGCGAGCGGTGGGGACGAGGTTCTGCATGTCCGCGCATTTAACTGATATGGTTAATGTAGGGCAGCGTGCGGTCGCTGCGCGAGTGCGCGGTTCAGCCGACCGCCGCCCAGCGCACTTCGCCCTTGCTCCAGGCGAGGAAGGCGGCTTCGTTCATCGGTTGGGCGATGGCATAGCCCTGGATCACGTCGCAGCCGATGATACGCAGGATATCGGCCTGCGCCTGCGTCTCGACCCCCTCGCCGACCGCCTGGCAGCCAAGGCCGTGGATCAGCCCGATCACCGCCTGTGCGATGATGCGTGCATCGGCGTCCGCGGCGATATGTTCGATCAGGCTGCGGTCGAGCTTGATCCGGTCGAGCGGGAGCGCGCGCAGGCGCGGCAGGCTGGAATAGCCGGTGCCGAAATCGTCGATCGCGATGGTCGCACCGTCGGCGCGCAGCAGCGCGATCGCCTCGAGCACTTCGTCGCTGCAGTGCATCGCGAGTGTCTCGGTGATTTCGAGTTCGAGCAGCCGCGCGGGTGCATCGACGCGGTGCATCGCCGCACGCAGGCGGCGGAAGAAGCTGGCATGGTCGAGCTGGCGCGGCGACACGTTGACGGCGAGGCGGTGTTCGATCCCCATCCGGCTCCAGCGCGCGATCGTCTCGGCGACGCTGTGCACGACCCAGTCGCCGATCTCGACGATCAGCCCGGTTTCCTCGGCGCGCGGCAGGAAAGTGCCGGGCAGGCGCAGGCCGTCCTGCGGGTGCCGCCAGCGCAACAGCGCTTCGGCGGCGACGATCTGCCCCGATCCGATGCGGAGTTGCGGCTGAAAGACGAGCGCGAATTCATCGCGGTCGATCGCGTCGCGCAGCGCGCTTTCCAGCCCGGCGCGCTCGGTGATCTGCGCGGCCAGCTCGGCCGAGAAGTGCTCGGCGCGGCCGCGGCCGCTGCTTTTTGCGTGATACATCGCGGCATCGGCGGCGCGCATCAGGTCGGTCAGCGTTTCGCCATGGTCGGGGCGCAGCGCAATGCCGATCGACGCGCCGATCGCGATATCGGTGCCCGCCAGATCGAACGGCTCGGCCAGCGCGAACAGGACCGCACGCCCGATCCGGGCCGCGTCCGCCGAATCGACCTGCGCGAAGAACATCGTGAACTCGTCGCCCGCCAGCCGACCGATCAGCGGGGCCGGCCCGGCCTCGGGCAGCGCGACGCTGTCGGCGACCGCGCGCAGGCGGTTGGCAACCATCCCCAGCAGCATGTCGCCACAGGCATGGCCCATCGTATCGTTGACCGCCTTGAAGCGGTCCAGATCGATGAAGAACAGCGCGCCGCCCGCGCCCGTCGGCATCGTCGACAACAGCCGCTCGCACGTGCGGCGGAAGTTGGTGCGGTTGGCAAGCCCGGTCACCGGATCGAACATCGCCAGCCGCTGGACGCTATCGAGATTGGCGTTCAACTGTGCGAACAAGCCATGCATCGCGGTAGCGAGCTGGGGCACGTTCGTCGCGATTTCCGGGGGGATCTGGTCGCTGAGATCGCCCTGCGCCGCCTGCGCCAGACGCGCGATGGCAGCGTCGATCGCCGACGCCGTCCCGGCAATGCTGCGCTCGGTCGATGCCCAGCACATCACCGCACACACGATCGCCGGGATCAGCGCACGCGAGATGTTGCTGATTTCGACGCCGCCCGACGATGTCGCGGCGAGCGCAAGGATAAAAGCGACCGCCCCGGAGCACATCGCGAACACGATTGCGCGGCTTTTGAGCGTAACGCCTTCCATCGCGATATCGTTGACTCCTGGCAGCGTGGTGCGAAACGCACTGGCTTGTCCAAGACGATGACAGCCAAAGGTTAAGACTTTCGCGAACTCCGCGCGCGTTTCAGCACGATGTAGAGCGCACCGCTCCCACCGTGGCGCGGATGTGCCGCGCGGACCGCCGCAATCGCGTCGGCGTGGCGCGACCCGGCCAGCCAGTCGCCGGTCGCCGCGCGAATCGCCCCGCGCGCGTGCGGACGCTCACTGGTCGGGCGCGGCGGCTTTCCGGTGACCAGCAGGATCGTGCGGTCCCCGGCCCGGATCGCCGCGTCGAGCGCGCCGTCCAGTTCATTATAGGCGGATTGCAGCGTATGCCCGTGCAAATCGATTGTGCGATCGGGGGAAACGAGGCCTCGCGCGATTTGCTTGTCCCAGGTGCCGTCCAGCGTGTTGGCGCTGTTGGCGGCAGCGCGTGCGGGTTTGGGAACCGGCAACGGTGGAACGCGGCCGACGACACGCTTGGCAGGCGTTGCCGCAACCGGCGGGGCGATGGATGGCGCGGCCACGCCCGCTGCCCTGGCGGTTTTCGAGCCCGTCGCTGGCACCGTCGGCGCGGCTTTGGCCAAAGGGCGTACCCCGGCCATCACCCGCGCCCACAACGCCGCTTCGTCAGAACTGAGGTGACGCGTTCCCATCGGGCCTCTCACCAGACACGCGCGCGCCAGCCAGTCGCTGAAGAGTGCCCGTCGGCAACAAGAGAAAGGCGGTGCCGCGCGCGGTCATGCCCCCGGCGATGGCCTCGGCATCGGGGCCTGCCCCCCAAAAGGTATCGACGCGATTGGCCCCCTTGATCGCGCCGCCGGTATCCTGGGCGATCCACAGGCGGCTGGCGTCGGCGCGATCCATCGAGAGCAAGACCGGGGCCCCCAGCGGGATGAAATGCGGATCGGCAGCGACACTCACCCCGCCGGTGACCGCAACGCCCAACGCGCCCATCGGCGAGCCGGATTGTTCGTGAAAGAACACATAGCTCTTGTTTTCGCGCATGATGTCGCGGCCCTGATCGGGATGGTCATGCAACCATTGCGACATGCCCTGCAGCGAGGTTTGCCCCGGCCCGAGCAAGCCGCGCTTTTTCATCAGCGTGCCGATTCCGGTGTAATCGCGGCCATTCTGATTGTCATAGCCGATCCGCATCACCGACCCGTCGGGCAAGCGCAGCCGCCCCGACCCCTGGATCTGCAGGAAGAACAATTCGACCGGATCGGCCGCCCAGGCAAGGATCGGCGCGCGCCCGGCGAGCGACCCGGTCTCGATCGCGGTACGATCGTCATAGGGGATGAAGCTGCGCCCATCGACGCGGCCGCGGATCTTCTTGCCCTTGAGCGTATCGCTGAACTGGCCGAGATCGACATCGACCAGGTCGGTCGGTCGCGCGTAAATCGGCACGTCATAGCCGCGCCGCCGTTCGCGCGCGGCGCGGATTTCGGGCTCGTAATAGCCGGTGGCAAAGGCTTTGCCGTCGCCGACCTGCGCCGTCTCGAAATATTCGGCGAAGAACGCCCGTGCCTCGCCCCGGCGGACGCCTGGCGCGGCCCCACACGCCGCCGCCCAATCGCTGCCGCGAGTCAGGCCGGAAACATCGGTACGGCGCAACAGCGACGGACAGGAGGCCTGAAAAGCCACCAGAGCCCGCGCCGCAGCGGCTTCGTCGATGGGGAGCGTGTAGACAGGCGGACCTGCGATCACGCCCGCGCTGGCGGCGGTCGCCGTGCCGGCCGCAACCGGCGCAACGGGCTGCGGCGCGATCGGGGTGGCGGCGACGGGTTTGCGCACCGGTGCAGGACGGTTGGCGACCGGACGGGGGCGTTCGACGTGACCGCCGCACCCGGCGAGCAAGACGGCAAACGCAATCGGCAGCCCGGTAAATGCCCCCCGCATTGGCGTTATGCCTCGTCGGTGTCGGCGAGCTTCCAATTCGGGTCGCTGCTCTTGAGAGTGCGCACGAAGGTCCAAACATCATGCGTCTCAACCGCATCGGTCATCGAGCCCGCGATCACGTTACCCTCGGCATCGCGCGTCACCGCAGCGATGTCGGCATCGAAGCGGACCGTGATCCGCGCAACCTTGCCGTCGAGCGACGCGTCGGCAATGACCGCGCGCTCGATCGACACGAGCCGGTTGTCCAGCACATGGCCCGCAGTGTCACGCGCCACGATCGCGCTGGTGAAGGCATCGCGCACCGAATCCTCGGCAAGCCAGGCGAGTTGTTCCTCGTCGCCCTTCCAGAATGCCTCCAAAATCATGCGATAGGCACCCTGCGCGCCACCGAGAAAACGCGAGACGTCGAAGGTGGATTCGGCAGCGATGATCGCGCGGATCCCCGCTTCGGCCTTGGGCTCGACATTGCGGCTGATCGGTTCACGCGCTTCGCCGATCGCCTCGACCGGGCGCTGCACCACCGTCAGCGGAGCACGTTCCTCGGTCGGCTTGGGCAAGGGCTGTTCGTGACCCGTGCGTTTGCCCAGCACCCGATACAGGTTCAGCGCCAGAAACGCAGTCAGCATTACGAGAATGACGGTCAGGAACACGCGGCCTCCGGGGCTTTCAACAGATGCAGTACATAGGCCTAACGCGCCAAGGATTCAAATCATGCAATAAGACGAGCGTCTCCGGCGAGTTGAACTCGCTGCCCCCCCCTGCTAGGCGCGCGCTTTCGACCACGCCACGGAAGTGTGGCGCTTATACGATCAGGGTAAGGACGAGTTCCATGAGCGAGCAGGACGACGGCTTCATCACCACCACGGTTCCGACGACCGACCCCTATGGCAATGGCCTGGACACCGCGCCTGCGGCCGGCCTCATCTCGCAATATGTGAAGGACTTGTCGTTCGAGAATCCGAACGCACCGGCCATTTTCCAGAACCCGACCGCGCCCGCCATCGACGTGCAGTTCAACATCGCTTCGGCCCAGGTCGGCGACGATGTCTATGAAATCGTGCTGCGTATCGAAGTGAAGGCCGAAGCAGAGGGCACCGTCGCCTTCCTCGTCGACCTTTCCTATGCCGGGCTGTTCGGCCTGCGCAATTTCCCGGCAGAGCATCTCCAGCCGTTCCTGCTGGCCGAAGCGCCGCGCCTGATCTTCCCGTTCGCGCGCCGCGTGCTGGCCGACGCCATCCGTGACGGCGGCTTCCCGCCGCTGCTGCTCGAGCCGATCGATTTCGCCAGCGTCTTCCTGCAGCAGCAGGAAGCGGCCGAAGGCGGCATTGGCGAGACGCTCGGCACCGCCTAAGGGCCCTTTCAGCCCCCGATCTCCCAGTCCGGATGCGGGGGCTGTTTTTGTGAAGACAGCGCCATGAACCTCGTCAAATCACTCGGCTCGATCGGCGGCCTCACGCTGGCCAGCCGGGTGCTGGCGTTGGTGCGCGATTCGCTCGCCGCCCGTTATGTCGGGGCGGGGTTTGCATCGGACGCGTTCAATGGCGTCGCCTTCCGTCTGCCCAACATGTTCCGCGCTTTGTTCGCGGAGGGCGCGTTTTCCGCCGCCTTCATCCCGATGTTCAACAAGAAAGCCGCCGGGCCGGACGGCATTGCCGGCGGCTATCGCTTCGCCGAGCGCGCGCTGGCGGTGTTGCTGCCGATCCTGATCCTGTTCACCGGCGCGCTGATCCTGGCGGCCTGGCCGATCACTTGGCTGCTCTCGGGCGGTTTCGCCCGCCAGCATCCCACCCACGAGCAATTCGCCTTTGCGGTGATGCTGTCGCGGATCACGTTGCCCTATCTCGCGCTGATATCGCTGGCGTCGCTGCTGGGGGGCATCCTCAATTCGCTCGACAAATTCTGGGTCAATGCGGCGGCCCCGATCCTGCTCAATCTCGCCATGATCGCGGGGCTGTGGTTCTTCCACGGCACCGACGTCTATCAGACCGCGCGCGTGCAGGCGATTTCGGTGACGGTCGGCGGCGTGCTGCAACTGCTGTGGCTGCTATGGGCGTGCCACCGCGCCGGGGTCGATATGCGGCTGCGGCTGCCGCGCTTGGACGCCGATGTGCGCGAGATGCTGCGGCTGATCGTCCCCGCTGCGGCGGGCGCGGGCGCGTCGCAGATCAATCTGTTGATCTCGACCTCGCTCGCGGGCAGCCTGCTCGCCTCGGGCTCGATCACGTATATTTATTATGCGGACCGGCTGAACCAATTGCCGCTCGGGCTGATCGGGATCGGGCTTGGCACGATCCTGTTGCCGACAGTGTCGCGCCTGCTCTCGACCGGGCAGGATACCGCCGCGATGGAGACGCAGAATCGCGGGATCGAGCTGGCGCTGTTCCTCACCCTCCCCGCCACCGTCGCCTTCATGGTCGCCGCCGAGCCGATCGTGCGCGGGCTGTTCCAATATGGGCATTTCACCGCGATGGACGCGCGCCGCTGCGGCTGGGCGCTCAGCGCCTTCTCGGTCGGCCTGCCATCCTATGTGCTCGTGAAGGTGCTGACGCCCGGTTATTATGCGCGCGGCGATACCAGGACGCCGGTGCGCTATGCGATGATTTCGATTGCGGTGAACATCGTCGGCAACCTCATCCTGATCCCGCTGATCGGCCATGTCGGCCCGCCGCTCGCCACCGCGCTCGCCTCGACGGTCAATGTCGCCATGCTCTATCGCACGCTGGTCGAGCGCGGCCATTTCGCGGCGGACAGCGCTTTGCGCCGCAAGGTCCCGCGCCTGCTGCTCGCCGCCCTGCTGATGGGGGCGACGGTGTTCGCGTTCGAGCGGCTGCTCACCCCCTATCTCGGCGGCGCGCTGATCGTGCGCTATGCAGCCCTTGGCGTGCTGGTCGGCGCGGGCAGCGCGGTCTATGGCGTGGCCTGTTTCGTTACCGGTGCTTACCGGATCGCGGACCTGAAGGCGCTGATGCGGCGGCGCGGCACCTCCAACACTCCCAAGCCCGCCCAGGAATAAGCATATGCGTGTCGTCTCCGGCATCCAGCCAACCGGCAATCTCCACCTCGGCAACTATCTCGGCGCGATCAAGCAATGGGTCGCGATGCAAGACGCGATGCCGGAAGGCGACGATTGCCTGTTCTTCCTGGCCGATCTTCACGCACTGTCGCAGCCGGTCATCCCGGCCGAGCTCAACGCCCACACCACCGAAATGGCCGCCACTTTGCTCGCCTGCGGGATCGACCCGAAACGCGCGATCCTGTTCAACCAGGCGCGCGTGCCCGCGCACAGCGCGCTCCACTGGATTCTGGGCGGCACCGCGCGGATGGGCTGGCTCGGCCGCATGACGCAGTGGAAGGACAAGGCGGGGAAGAAGGGCGAGACGCAAAGCGTCGGCCTGTTCACCTACCCCGTGCTGCAAGCCGCTGACGTATTGCTCTATCAGGCGACGCACGTTCCGGTCGGCGAGGACCAGAAGCAGCATCTGGAACTGGCGCGTGACATCGCGGTGAAGTTCAACACCGATTATGGCGACACCTTCACGCTGCCCGAGCCGTTCATCTCCAAGGCCGCCCCGCGCATCATGAGCTTGCGCGATGCCAGCGCCAAAATGTCCAAGTCCGATCCGTCCGACGCCAGCCGGATCAACCTGGTCGATGACGACGACACCATCGCGGGCAAGATTCGCAAGGCCAAGAGCGATGCCGATGGCTTGCCGGGCGAAGTCGCCGGCCTCACCGAACGGCCTGAGGCGCGCAACCTGGTGACGATCTATGCGGCGCTGGCAGGCGTAACGCCCGATGCGGTGCTGGCGCAGTTCGCCGGCCAAGGCTTCGGCGCGTTCAAGCCTGCCCTCGCCGATCTGGCGGTGGCGACGCTCTCGCCGATTCGCCAGCGCCTGACGGCCTTGCTCGATGATCGTGCAGCGGTCAGCGCGGTGCTCGCCGAGGGCGCGGCGCGCGCGAGTGTGCTGGCGGCACCGACGCTGGCGGCGGCGCAGGCGGCGGTCGGGTTGCAGGTGTAACCTTCGCCGCAGGCCGACTGGTGCCAAAATCCCTCTCCCAGCGGGAGAGGGAGGGAGCGGCGAAGCCGCGGAAGGGTGAGGGTGAGCCGGGTGCAGCTCCCGCAAAGTCGCCCTCACCCTTCCCACCGCTGACGCGGCGGGCCCCTTCCCTCTCCCGCTGGGAGAGGGAGGTTAAGCGATCAGCCCTCCAGTTCGCGCAGCAAATAGCGCACGGCGGTATCGATCTCGCGATCGGTGTCGCGCAGTTCCTCGATCCGGCGCACCGCGTGGATCACGGTCGAATGGTCGCGCCCGCCGAACTTACGGCCGATCTCGGGCAGCGAGCGCGTCGTCAGCCGCTTGGCGAGGTACATGGCGATCTGGCGCGGCCGTGCCACCACCACCGCGCGCCGCGCCGAGACCAGATCGACCGGCTTCAGCTCGAAATGCGCCGACACCGCCTTCTGGATCTCGTCGATCGTTACGCGGCGTTCCGCCCCGCGCAACACGTCACCCAGCGTCGCCACGGCGAAGTCGAGGTCGATCTCGACCCCGGTCAGTTGCGCATAAGCCACCACGCGGTTGAGCGCGCCTTCGAGATCGCGAATGTTCGCGGTGATGCGCGATGCCAGCAAATCGAGCACCTCGGCGGGCACCTTGGCACCCGGCATGTCGGCCAGCTTGCGCGCCAGCACCGCGCGGCGCAGCGCCAGATCAGGCGCCTTGATGTCGGCCACCAGCCCGCACGACAGCCGCGAGGTGATCCGCGCCTCGACCCCGTCGAGCCCCTGCGGGCAGCGATCGGCCGAGATGACCAGGCGCTTGCCCGCGCCCATCACTTCGTTGATCGTGTGGAAGAACTCTTCCTGCGTCGAATCCTTGCCCGCGATGAACTGGAGGTCATCGACCAGCAGCAGATCGGCCGAGCGCAGCCGCGTCTTGAAGCTGTGCGTGTCGCGGTTGCGCAGCGCCTGGACGAAATCGAACATGAAGCGCTCGGCCGACATCAGCAGCACGCGAGCGCCGGGCACCGCCGCCAGATAGGCCGCACCAATGGCGTGCATCAAATGCGTCTTGCCCTGCCCGGTGCCGCTGTGGAGGAACAGCGGGCTGAAGCGCGGCACGCCGGGCTCGGCCAGCGCGCGCGCCGCGTTGAACGCGACCATGTTGGAAGAATCGACGACGAAGCGGTCAAAGGTGAAGCGCGGGTCGAGCGGCGGGCGATCGGCGACCACCACGGGCGCTTCCACCGCAGCCGGGAGCGAATCGACCGTGAGAATGGCGGGCGCGGCAGCTGCGGTGGCGGAGCCCGTCTCGATCGTGACGCGTCGCACCGTCGGCAGAACCGCGCGGAACTCCTGCAGCAAGCGATCGGCATAATGGTTGCGGACCCAATTGGTCATGAACGCCGACGGCAACGCCAAACGCACCGACCCCTCGTCCAGACCGGGCAACAGCGTCATCGGCTTCAGCCACTGATCGAACAACCGCGCGCCCGCCGATTCCCGCAAATGCGCCCGCACGGTGGCCCAGGCGCGGGCCACCGAACCGTCCGGCTGCACGCCATCCATGCTGGTGCCGTCTGCGCTCGCCCCCCTGTTCAACGTTACGACCACACCAAAAACCTTTGTTTGACAGCGCGGTGAAAGACCGCGCCGCCGGAACTGCACAGACAAAGCCCCCCACAGCCGGAATCACCGCCTGCATGACGTTGCCATTCGAATTGAGTCGCGAGACGCTCGGTCTGCGCGTTGGAGGGCCAGTTATGAAGATCGCAGCGAGTCGATCAAGGCCTGCCCCTGTCAGATTTTTGAAATAATCTGGATTGACTCGTATCTAGCCACGGATTCGCGTCAAATTTCTTATAAGTATCTGATTTACAACAGATATTGTCGTTACACTTTCGTGTCGTTTTTGCGAATCGCGGTGAATCCGTGGGTTCCGGTAAATTGGGGTTCGCGGGGTCCCGAAACGTTCCGTGCACAACGCGCGGCGATGGGATGGAAGCGATGCGGTTCCGCAGCCGACGACAAAAAGCCCGCCGGATTTGCATCCAGCGGGCGTTTTTACCGCAAAATCAGCGGGAATCAGGCCAGCGCGGAGAGGCGCTTGGTCAGACGCGAGAACTTCCGGCTGGCGGTGTTCTTGTGCAGCACGCCCTTGGCGACGCCGCGCATCAGCTCGGGCTGGACCAGCGCCATCGCAGCGGTCGCTGCGGCCTTGTCGCCTGCTTCCAGTGCATTCTCGACCTTCTTGACGAAAGTCCGGATGCGACCGGTGCGGTTGCCGTTTACCAGTGTCCGCGCGGCGTTACGACGGATACGCTTTTTCGCCTGTGGCGTGTTCGCCATGAAGCCCTCTGATTCTGCAAATAAGAAAGGGCGGGAGAAAGCTCCCGGCCCCGGAAGCCGTGCGCCTTAGCGAGAACGTGCGCGCTGGTCAATCACCGCTGGCACTTTGGGCACCAAAATGTCGAGCGCCCGCCCTCGGCATAGCGCGCTACGGTGCCCCCGCACGCGCAGGGCTCCCCCTCGCGGCCATAGACCAGGAATTGCTTGGAGAAATAGCCGAGTTCCCCATCGGGCCGCGCATAATCGCGCAGGGTCGATCCGCCTGCCTCGATCGCGGAGAGCAGCACCGACCGAATCGCCGCGACGAGTCGCTCGAGCTTGGCGCGCGACAGCTCGCCCCCGCTGCGCTTGGGCGAAATGCCCGCAAGATGGAGCGCCTCGCAGACATAGATGTTGCCGAGCCCGGCGACGATTCGCTGATCGAGCAGCAGCAGCTTGATCGACGCGATTCGCCCGGCAAGCGCCGCGTGCAGGTACGCGGCGGTCAGCTCGGGGCCGAGCGGTTCCGGCCCCAAGGCCTTGAAGGCGGGAAAGTCGGCGAGCGCGGTCGTCGCCAGCAGATCGACCGAGCCGAAGCGCCGCGCGTCGTTGAGCGCCAACCGCTGCGTCGCGGTTTCGAGAATCAAATGATCGTGCGGCAGCACATCGCTGGGGTCGACGCGCCAACGCCCCGACATGCCGAGATGGAACACCATGGTGTCGCCGCGATCGGTTTCGATCAGCCCGTATTTGGCGCGTCGGCTAAGCCCGGTGACCGTGGCCCCGGTCAGACGCTGGCCGAGATCGGCCGGAAAGGGGTGCCGCAAGTCCGGGCGGCGGAGCTGGACCAGCGCGATGCGCTGCCCCTCCAGCACGGGCCGCAGACCGCGCACGGTGGTTTCGACTTCGGGGAGCTCAGGCATTCCCCCGCTTTCGCTGGAACCGCGACAGGGGTCAACGTGCCCACCGCGTTATCGCTTCTCCGCGTCCTCTGCGCCTCTGCGCGAACCAATTTTGTTCGCGCGGAGGCGCGGAGGACGCAGAGACGAAGAGATTCCTCGGCCACGCGCGGAGCAATTTGGCGGAGCAGCAACGCGATGGTTTGCGCCGCCGCTTCGCTCGGCTAGAGCGGGCGGCATGACCGACACCCAATCCGGCTCCGATACCGCCCCCGGCACCGTCTCCTTTGGCTATGAAGACATCCCCGCCACCGAAAAGACCGCGCGCGTCGGCGGCGTGTTTTCGAGCGTGGCGCGCAGCTACGACATCATGAACGACGCGATGTCGGGCGGGATGCACCGTTTGTGGAAGGATCGCTTCGTCCGCCGCGTGAAGCCGCGCGCGGGCGAGCAGATCCTCGATATGGCGGGCGGCACCGGCGACATCGCCTTCCGCCTGGCCGAATCGGGCGCGAGCGTGACCGTCGCCGACATCAACCCGCAAATGCTGGAAGTCGGCATGGAACGCGCCGCCAAGCGCGGCATTGATGGCCTGGTATGGACCGAGGCCAATGCCGAGACGCTGGTCTTCCCCGACCGCTTTTTCGACGCCTATACGATCGCCTTCGGTATCCGCAACGTGACCGACATCCCCAAGGCGCTCCGCGAGGCGCACCGCGTGCTGCGCCGCGGCGGGCGCTTCTATTGCCTGGAGTTCTCGACCACGCTGTGGCCCGGCTTCGCCGATGTCTATGACGTCTATTCCCACAAGGTGGTGCCGCAGCTCGGCAAGTTGCTGGCGCAGGATGCCGACAGCTATCGCTATTTGATCGAATCGATTCGCCGTTTCCCCGACATGCCGACTTTCGAAGGCATGATCCGCGACGCGGGCTTCGTGCAGACCGGGGTCGAGCCGATGCTGGGCGGGCTGGTCGCGATCCACCACGGGTGGAAGATTTGATGCAGTGCGCTGAAACCCCTCTCCCAACGGGAGAGGGAGGGGCCCGCTCGACGCAGTCGAGTGGGAGGGTGAGGGCGACCAACGCCTGCGCAATCACCCTCACCCTTCCGTCGCTTCGCTCCTCCCTCCCTCTCCCGTGGGGAGAGGGAACAATATGACCGCCCCCGCTATCCACCTGTGGCGCCTGCTCAAATGGGGCCGCATCCTCGCGCGCCATGGCGCGCTCTCGGGCATCGAGCGCGATCTCAATACGCCGACGCCGGTGCGTCGCCTCGCGCGGATCGCACGGATCGGTGCGCGCGTGCCCGCCGTGCCGCGCTATGCCGATGCGTTTCAGGCGATCGGCCCCGCTGCGATCAAGCTCGGCCAGACGCTGGCGACGCGGCCCGACATTGTCGGCGAGGCGGCGTCGAACGATCTGATGCGGCTGCAGGACGCGCTGCCGCCCGTGCCCTATGACACGATCCACGCCGCGATGACGCGCGCGTTCCAGCGCGATCCGGCGGAATTGTTCGCCTCGATCGATCCCGTCCCGGTCGGTGCAGCCTCGATCGCGCAAGTCCATCGCGGGGTCACCACCGACGGCCGCACCGTCGCGATCAAGGTGCTACGCCCCGGCGTCGAGGAAGATTTCACCCGCGCGATCGACACCTATGAATGGGCGGCGGCGCAAGTCGAGGCGATGGGCGGCGAACTGTCACGGCTGCGCCCACGGCTGGTGATCGAGACGTTCAAGCGCTGGACCGCGCGCGAGCTCGATTTGCGGCGCGAAGCCGCCTCCGCCTCCGAACTCGCCGATGCGATGACCGCCGAGCCCGATTTCCTGGTGCCCAAGATCGATTGGCAGCGCACCACCGGCCGTGTGCTGACGCTCGAATGGATCGACGGGATCAAGCTGTCCAACCGCGCGGCGCTGGTCGAAGCGGGCTATGACATGCAGGCGCTGGCCAACACCCTCGTCCACGCTTTCCTGCGCCAGGCGATCGCCGAAGGCTTCTTCCATGCCGACATGCACCAGGGCAATCTGTTCGCGCTGCCGGGCGGCAAGATCGCCGCGATCGACTTTGGCATCATGGGGCGGATCGACCGGCGCGCGCGCGTGTGGCTGGCCGAGATCCTCTACGGGCTGATCACCGGCAACTATAAGCGCGTGGCCGAAATCCATTTCGAGGCGGGCTATGTGCCGCCGCACCACAATGTCGCCGAGTTCGCGACGGCGCTGCGCGCGGTGGGCGAGCCGATGCGCGGCATGGCGGTGAAGGACATGTCGATCGGCATGATGCTCGACGGCCTGTTCAATATCACTCGCGATTTCGACATGCAGACGCAGCCGCATTTGTTGCTGCTGCAAAAGACGATGGTGATGGTGGAAGGCGTCGCGACCAGCCTCGACCCCGACATCAATTTGTGGGACGCCGCCGCCCCGTTCGTGCGCGAATGGATCCGCACAGAACTCGGCCCCGAAGCGGCGGTCGCCGACCGACTGGTCGAGGGCTTCCGGACCCTGTCGCGCTTGCCCGATCTGGTGCGCAACATCGAACGGCGTTTCCCCAATCCGCCCGGAGCCCCGCCCGAGCCGCCGCTCAAACACATCGAAGTGCTGCGCGTCGGCGGCGGCTGGCGGTATGCGCTCGTTGCGCTGGTGAGCGCGGGGGCAAGCCTGGGCCTTGGGTGGGTACTCTGGGGGTGAAGGACGCCACGCCCCTGTGGCTCGCCAAGCCTTCCAGATTTGCCGGGGTATCGCTCCAGAAGGCCCGTATCGGCCTGGCGCTACTCGCGCTGCTGTTACTCGCGACCTTGCTGGCTTTGGCGAGCCCCGGGACACCGTCGATCGACCATGACCCGGCCAATCGCGGCGAAGATCAAGCCGATGTCGTGCGCTATGAGACGATTGTCCAAGGGATGCGCGGCGGTGGCGGTTATTATCCGGTGACCGCCCAAGCGCTCCGCGCGGGCGATGATCCGATGCGCCCCTTCCTCACCTTCCGCCTGCCGACGCTCGCGGTGGTACAGGCCGCGCTGCCGCCCCCCGTCACCATGCTGCTGCTCTATGCGCTGGTCGCGGGAGTGGTGTTCGCCTGGTATCGACAATTGCGGTCGGCTTTTGCCCGTCCGGCAGCGGTGTGGGTCGCGATGGCGTTGCTGGCGGGGGGGCTGATCGCCTTCGTGAAGGCCGACCTTGCCTGTTTTCACGAGATTTGGGCGGGATTGCTGATCGCGCTGTCGCTCGCCGTGCGGCGCGAGGGCAAATGGGTCGAGGCGGTCGCGATCGGGCTGATCGCGATGCTGATCCGGGAAAGCGCTGCGCTCTACGTCGGTATCATGGCAGTGTTCGCCTTTGCCGAGGGCCACCGCAAGGAAGCGATCGGCTGGACATCGACGCTGGGGGTGCTGGCGATCGTACTCGCGCTCCACGCTCACGCCGTGTCGCTGGTGGTACGGGAGACCGATCCGGCTCTGTCGGGCTGGCCCGGCCCGCTGGGTTTCGGCTTTTTCATCACGACGATGCAGCTTTGGACGGTGTTGAGCTTGGCTCCCTTGTGGTTCGCCGCGCCGGTCGTCGGGCTGGCACTGTTCGGCTGGGCTGCGTGGAAGAGCGAACTGGCGTTGCGCGCGCTGGCCGTGTTCGCCGGTTATGCCGCGCTGCTGGCTCTGTTCGGGCGCGCCGACACCTTCTATTGGGGGCTGATGGTCGCGCCCACGCTCCTGATCGGCCTCGCTTTCGCGCCGGACGGCGTGCGTGACCTGATCGCGCGCGCGCAGGACCCGCGCCGCAAGATTACTGTTACGCGGGTGGTGCGATGAAGATTCTGCTGATCGTCGGCGGCGGCATTGCCGCGTACAAAGCGTGCGAGCTGATCCGGCTGTGCCGCAAGGGCGGGATTGCGGTCAAATGCGTGCTGACCGATGGCGGCGCGCATTTCGTCACGCCGATGACGCTGGCCGCTTTGTCCGAAAACCAGGTCCATACCAGCCTGTGGGACCTGAAGGACGAAGTCGAAATGGGTCATATCCAGCTCAGCCGCGAGGCCGACCTGGTGGTGATAGCCCCTGCAACGGCGGATCTGATGGCGAAGATGGCGGCGGGCATTGCCGATGACCTGGCCACCACTTTGCTGCTCGCGACCGACAAGCCCGTGCTTGCAGCACCCGCAATGAACGTGCGGATGTGGCAGCACCCGGCAACGCAGCGCAACGTCGCCACGCTGCGCGGCGATGGCGTGACCGTGCTGGAGCCCGATGAAGGCGCGATGGCGTGCGGCGAATATGGCCCCGGTCGCCTGCCCGAGCCCTCGGCGATTTTCGCGGCGATTCGGGCGGCTTTGGCTGCGTGACCGCGCTTCACATCCTAGTCACGGCCGGCCCCACGCATGAGCCGATCGACCCGGTGCGCTACCTCGCGAATCGCTCCTCCGGCAAGCAGGGCTTTGCGATTGCCGCCGCGCTGGCCGCGCGCGGCGCGCGGGTGACGCTGGTCGCGGGGCCGGTTGCGCTCCCCACGCCGCCGGGGGTGACGCGCATCGATGTCGAGACCGCGCTGGAGATGGCAGCGGCGGTCGAAGCGGCGCTGCCGGTCGATGCGGCAATGATGGTCGCCGCCGTCGCCGACTGGCGAGTCGACCGCACCGCGCAGAAGATCAAGAAAGGCCCGGACGGGCCCCCGACGCTGCAGCTTGTCGAGAATCCCGACATCCTCGCCACGCTCGCCGCCAGCCCGCTGCGCCCGCGCCTGCTGATCGGCTTTGCGGCCGAGACCGAGCGCGTAACCGAGCACGCCACCGCCAAGCTGACGCGCAAACGCGCCGACTGGATCGTCGCCAACGACGTGTCGGGCGACGTGATGGGGGGTGCCGCCAATGCCGTCCACATCGTTACTGCAGGCGGGATCGAAAGCTGGGAGCGGCTGCCGAAGGACGAGGTCGCGGCGCGGCTGGCCGATCGCATTTTGGCAACGCTTGCGCCGAACGGCTCGGCGACCTTCGACACGCCCGATACGCACTGCTATGATCCGGCGATGAGTGGCTCCATTACCATTGCGCTGAAACGCCTCCCCCATGGCGAAGGCCTGCCCCTGCCCGTTTATGCAACCGAGGGTGCGGCGGGCATGGACGTCGTCGCCGCCGAGGAAACCGTGCTCGTGCCCGGCGCGCGCGCGGCGATTGCAACCGGCTTCGCCATCGCGATTCCGCCGGGATATGAGGTGCAGGTTCGCCCGCGCTCGGGCCTGGCGCTGAAGCACGGCATCACCTGCCTCAACACGCCGGGTACGATCGACAGCGATTATCGCGGCGAAGTGAAAGTCATTCTCGCCAATCTCGGGCAGGAGCCGTTCGCAATCGCGCGTGGCGACCGGATCGCGCAGCTTGTCCCCGCCCCCGTGCAGCGCGCGGTGCTGGAAGTGGTGGAGGCGCTTGACGATACCGCGCGCGGCGTCGGCGGCTTCGGGTCGACCGGGCGATGATCGCCCTGCTGCTTCTGCTCCAGGCGGCGGAGCTGCCCGCCATGCCGACCGACTGGTCGGCGTTGGCACCGATCCCCTATCTCGCGCCGCCCAAGGTGACGCCCGAGCTGTCCGGGTTCGTGGCGACCGAAATCACCGCCGGGCGCTGCGCCGTGCCCAAGCCGGCCGATGGCCATTATGTCGTGCGTGTCGACGTCGCGACCTTGATCGCCTCGGACGGAACGGTGCGGCGCGCGGTGCCGCACGCCATTGCCTGCCCGACGGTCGAACAATATGCGGCGGGCCTCGTCACCGGTTTTGCGCGGGGCAATCTGCCGATGCGGCCGGGCGCGACCGACGCCTGGTATCGCGCGACGATCGTGTTCGAGTGGAACGCCTAGTGCCGTCCTCGGAGAGGCCGGATCATCCCCATCCCGTTCGGGCTGAGCCTGCCCTGAGCAAGGCCCTTCGACAGGCTCAGGGCGAACGGAAAACGGCGCGAAACACCAAAGCTGTGCCTCTGACAGGCTGCCTGTGACGCTGTCCGACGAAGAGCTGAACCGCTACGCCCGCCATATCGTGCTGCGCGAGGTTGGTGGCGCAGGGCAAATGCGGCTGAAGGCCGCGTCGGTCGCGATTGTCGGCGCAGGCGGTATTGGCAGCCCAGCCATTCAATATCTGGCAGCAGCCGGGGTCGGGCGGCTGATCGTCATCGATGACGACACCGTCGATCTTTCCAACCTCCAACGCCAAACCCTGTTCGGCGATGCCGATGTCGGCGCGGGCAAGGTCGCGGCGGCGGCGCTCGCGGCTCACCGGATCAACCCGCATGTCGTCATCGACCAGCGCCCCGAGCGGCTGACCCCCGACAATGCCGCCCGCCTGCTGGCGGGCGCGGATGTGGTGATCGATGGCACCGACAGTTTCGCGACGCGTCTGGCCGTCGCCGACGCCGCGCACGCCTTGCGCATCCCGCTGGTATCTTCGGCGGTCGGGCAATTCGAGGGGCAGCTTGGCGTGTTTCGCGGCTGGGAGGCGGACAAGCCCTGCTATCGCTGCTTCGTCGGCAATGTGGTCGATCAGGCCGGCGACAGCTGCGCCGAACAGGGCGTGCTGGGCGCGATGACCGGGGTGATGGGCAGTCTCGCCGCGCTGGAGGCAATGCGCAGCGTGGTCGGCTTCGGCGACGATAGCGCGGGCAAGCTGCTGCTGATCGACGCGCTCGCTTTCCGCTTCCGCACGATCGTGCTGCCCAAGGATCCCGGATGCGGGGGATGCGGTTAGCGGGGTTTTAAGGGAGCGCACGCTATGCGCCTGCCATGACCTCTCCGCGCATCCTCATCATCTTCGGCACCCGGCCCGAAGCGATCAAACTCTTTCCCGTCGTTGCGGCGCTCAAGGCGCAGGGCGGCCTCGACGTGCGCACCTGCGTGACCGCACAACATCGCGGGCTGCTCGACCAGGTGCTCAGCATCGCCGGTCTGCGCCCCGATATCGATCTCGACCTGATGGAACCGGGCCAGACGCTCGACCGCCTCACCGCGCGGTTGCTGACCGGCCTTGGCGATGTGATGGATGCCGAAAAGCCCGACCGGGTGATCGTGCAGGGCGACACCGCCACCGCGATGGTCGGTGCGCTCGCGGCCTATTATCGCAAGGTGCCGGTCAGCCATGTCGAGGCGGGCTTGCGTTCGGGCGACATCTACCAGCCCTGGCCCGAGGAGGTGAATCGCCGCATCGTCGCGCCGATCGCCGACCAGCATTTCGCGCCGACCGAAACCGCCGCCGAAGCGCTGCGTCGCGAAAATATCGCAGCCCAGACGATCCACGTCACCGGCAACACCGTGATCGACGCGCTGCACGCAACGCGCGCCAAGCTCGTGGCGGACTCGACGCTCGCCAGCGGGCTCGACGCGATTGCGCAGCGTTTCGCGGGCAAGCGCATCATTCTGGTCACCACCCACCGCCGCGAGAATTTCGGCGGGGGCATGGACAATATCGCGCACGCGCTCGCCCGCATCGCCGCGCGCGATGACGTGGCGATCCTGTTCCCGATGCACCCCAACCCCAATGTCGTCGAGGCGATGAACCGCGTGCTCGGCGACCGGCCCAATATCGCGCGGATCGATCCGCTCGATTACCCCCACTTCATCCGCGCGCTGGAGCTGTGCGACATCGCGCTGACCGATTCGGGCGGCGTGCAGGAAGAAGCGCCTGCGCTCGCCAAACCCGTGCTGGTGATGCGCGAGACGACCGAGCGCCCCGAAGGCGTGGCGGCAGGCACGGCCAAGCTGATTGGGACCGATGCCGAACGGATCGTTTCCGAAATATCAACCCTCCTCGACGACAAGGGCGCGTACCAGTCCATGGCACGCGCCCACAATCCGTTCGGCGACGGCCATGCGTCCGGCAGGATCGCAAAGGTAATCGCCGATGGTTTCGGATGCTGAACTGAAGGTTGTCGTCGTCGGGCTGGGTTATATCGGCCTGCCGACCGCCGCCGTGATCGCGCGCACGGGGGCCAGGGTTCTTGGCATCGACGTGTCCGAGCATGTGGTCGAGACGGTCAATTCGGGCAAGATCCATATCGAGGAAGTCGATCTCGACGGCCTCGTCTCGGGCGTGGTCGCGCGCGGCACCTTGCGTGCGGCAACGCAGATCGAACCCGCCGACGTGTTCGTCATCGCGGTGCCGACGCCCTTTGCCGACGATCACGCGCCCAATATCGGCTATGTCCTGCGCGCCGCCACCACCATTGCCGCCGTGCTGAAGGCAGGCGATGTCATCATCCTTGAATCGACTTCGCCCGTGGGCACGACCGAGAAGGTGCGCGACTTGCTCGCGCAGTTGCGCCCCGATCTGAAGGTGCCCGGCAAGACCGGCGAGAGCGCCGACATCGCCATCGCCTATTGCCCCGAGCGCGTTCTCCCTGGGCGCATCCTCGTCGAGTTGATCGACAATGACCGCGTGATTGGCGGCATCACGCCGCGATGTGCGCGCAAAGCGCTGCAATTCTATCGCCGCTTCGTGCGCGGCGCGTGCGTCACCACCACCGCGCGCGCGGCGGAGATGACCAAGCTGACCGAAAACGCGTTCCGCGACGTCAACATCGCCTTCGCCAATGAACTCAGTCGCGTCGCCGATACGATGGAGGTCGATGTGTGGGAGGTGATCCGCCTCGCCAACCGCCATCCGCGCGTCAACATCCTGTCGCCCGGCCCCGGCGTCGGCGGGCATTGCATCGCGGTCGACCCGTGGTTCCTGGTCCATGCCGATCGCGACAACACCCCGCTGATCCGCACCGCGCGCGAAGTGAACGACGCCAAGATCGACTATGTCGTCGAGCGCGCCGAGGCGATGGTGGCGGCGCACCCGGGCGTTCGCGTCGCCTGTCTGGGCCTCGCCTTCAAGGCCAATATCGACGATTTCCGCGAAAGCCCCGCGCTCAAGGTGGCGACCGCACTCGCGCAGCGCTTCGGCGATAGGCTCGATGTGGTCGAGCCTTATACCCGCACCCTCCCCGCCGCGTTCGACGGCACCGGCGCGACGCTGACCGACATCGATACCGCGATCGAGACGTGTGGCATCATGATCGTGCTGGTCGACCATGACGTGTTCAAATCGGTGCCGGTGGACGAGCGCGCCGACAAGATCGTCTATGACACGCGCGGCATCTGGCCCGATCAACCCCGCGCGCCCGTCCGCACGGAAGCGTTGCGCCTCGCCAGCTAAGGCCTGATAGAGACCGCCATGTCGACCGATCCCATCCTCGTCACCGGTGTCGCCGGGTTCATTGGCATGCATGTCGCGCGCGCGCTGCTGGCGCGGGGCGAGCATGTCATCGGCATCGATAGCTTCAACGATTATTACCCCGTCAGCCTGAAGGAAGCGCGCGTCGCGGCGATCGCGGCGGAGGCTGAGGGGCGCTTCACGCTGCACCGCGTGGATTTCGCCGATCATGCCGCACTCGATGCAGCGCTCGGGTCCGCACGATTCACCCGCATCGTCCATCTCGGCGCGCAGGCCGGGGTGCGCTATTCGATCGACAATCCGCGCGTCTATATCCATTCGAACATCGCCGGGCACCTCAACCTGCTCGAACTCGGGCGGCAGCGCGGCGTGGCGCATCTCGTTTATGCGTCGTCCTCGTCCATCTATGGCGGCGATGCGAGCGTACCCTTCAAGGTCGACGACCGCGCCGACCGCCCCTTGTCGCTCTACGCCGCGACCAAGCGCGCCGACGAGTTGATGAGCGAAACCTACGCGCATCTCTATCGCCTGCCGCAAACGGGGTTACGCTTCTTCACCGTCTATGGGCCGTGGGGGCGGCCCGACATGGCGATGTGGCTGTTCACCAGCGCGATCCTCGAAGGTCGCCCGATCCAGGTGTTCAATCACGGCGATATGCGGCGCGATTTCACCTATATCGACGATATCGTTGCCGGGATCGTCGCCTGCCTCGACCATCCGCCTGCCGATGACGGCAGCATCAAGGCCGGCGGCAGCCCGGCCCCGCACCGGCTCTACAATATCGGCAACCACCGTTCGGAACGGCTCGACCGGCTGATCGACCTGATCGAGGCGGCGTGCGGCAAGCCCGCCATCCGCAACAACGCGCCGATGCAGCCGGGCGACATGCCCGATACCTTCGCCGACATCAGCGCGATCCAGCACGACCTCGGCTTCGCACCGACCACCTCGATCGATGTCGGCGTGCCCCGTTTCGTGGATTGGTATCGCGGCTATGTCGAGCGCTGCTGAGCGCCCGATCAGCCCCGACCGCTCGAGTCTTATTTCAGCAGGTCCACCGCAAAAGCACGGACGGCTTCGCCAATATCCGCGCGCCCGACGGCCACCGCCAGATTGGCGGTTACGTACCCAGCCTTATCGCCGCAATCATAGCGTTTGCCGTCAAAGGTGAGCCCATGGAAGGGTTGATTGCCAATCATCCGCGCCATTGCATCGGTCAGCTGGATTTCGCCACCCGCGCCCTTGCCCTGGGTTTCGAGCACCCGCATCACCTCGGGCTGGAGGATGTAGCGGCCGATCACCGACAGGTTGGAGGGTGCGGTGCCCTTGGCGGGCTTTTCGACCAGCCCTTTGACTTCGGTCAGGGCACCGTCGCGCACGCCTGGCGTGATCACGCCATACATATGCGTCTGATCCTCCGGCACTTCCTGCGCGCAGATAATGTTGCCGCCGACCTGCATATAGGCGTCGACCATTTGCTTCAGGCAACCGGGCTTGCCCACCATGAAATCGTCGGCGAGCAAAACCGCAAAGGGTTCATCCCCCACGATATCGCGCGCGCACCAGACCGCGTGGCCGAGACCCATTGGTTCCTGCTGGCGAACATAGGCGACCGCGCCCGGCGTCAACCGCGTCTGCGACAGCAGTTCCATGGATTTACCCCGCGCCGCCATGGTCGCTTCGAGCTCATAGGCGATGTCGAAATGGTCCTCGATCGCCGATTTTCCGCGCCCGGTGACGAAGATCATCTGCTCGATACCGGCTTCCAGAGCCTCGTCGACCGCATATTGGATCAACGGGCGATCGACGACCGGCAGCATCTCCTTGGGCATCGCCTTCGTCGCAGGCAAGAAGCGAGTACCAAGGCCGCCGACAGGAAAAACGGCTTTGCGCAACAGGCGAACGGTCATTTTTTCTCCGAGAGGAAACATGTTAGCGAAACATGAGTTCGTTACGCTTAAATAGCGAGCGGGTCGATCAGTCCATCCGTCGAATGCGACGGACTGCCAACCAATCTCACTGGCCCGACGGAGCGGCCTTAG
Organism: Sphingomonas sp. TF3; assembly: GCF_003985085.1. Classification (NCBI taxonomy): domain Bacteria; kingdom Pseudomonadati; phylum Pseudomonadota; class Alphaproteobacteria; order Sphingomonadales; family Sphingomonadaceae; genus Sphingomonas; species Sphingomonas sp. TF3. Next base: position 80,550 of record NZ_RWKS01000010.1, read on the forward strand.
GATCGGCAGGCTGTTGCTGGCGCAACTGGTCAAAAGCGGCCTGCGAAATAAAATCGATCAAATCGATGTCGAACACCAGCACCGACTTTGGCGGGATCGGCCCGGAACCGGCCTCGCCATAGCCCAGACTTGGCTTGATCCACACCCGATACTGCGCGCCGCGCGGCATCGCCTTCAACGCTTCGGCGAAACCCGGCACGAGCCCCGCGACGGGCAAGGGCGTGGGTTGGGCGCTTTTGTCGAAGGTCGTGCCATTCGTCAATTTGCCGACATAGTTGACCAGCGCGACGTCTCCGTCGCCCGGCTTTTCCGTCCCGGTTCCGGGTTTCACCACCCGATATTGCAAGCCTGACGGAGTCTGGATGACCCCGCGCACGCGCGCGTTCGCAGCGAGGAAAGCATCGGCCGTAACCGGGACTGCGGCGACTGGCTGGGCGCGACGCGGGAGCGGCTTTTTGACCCGCGCTTGCGCAATCCCACTGGTCAGGAGCAGCGCCGCCAGCCCGGCGGCAAATGCGATCGCGCGCATATCAGCGGCCCGTCGGCGGTCCACCGGCACCCGGGGGCATCATGCCCTGCTGCTGCTGCATCATCTGCTGCTGCATTTGCTTGTACTTCAGGATCGGCATCGAATCGAGCAACTCGACATCGAACACCAGCGCAGCGTTGGGCAGGATCGGGCCGCCCGGCGGCACATGCTCGCCATAGCCAAGGCTCGGCTTGAGCCACAGGCGATATTTGCCGCCCTTGTTCATCAGCTTCAGCGCTTCGCTGAACCCGGGCACGACCCCACCAACCTCGAGCGGGGTCGGCTGCTGCGACTTGTCGAAGACGGTGCCATCCAGCAGGCGTCCCTCATAGGTGATGAGGACTTCGTCCGCGTCGGTCGGGTTTGGCCCGGTGCCCGGCGTCAGCACCTGATATTGCAGGCCCGACGGTGTCGTCACCACGCCCTTCGTCCGCGCGTTGTGCGCGAGGAAGGCCGTAGCGGGATTGACCTGAGTCTGGAACGCCAGCGCAACCGCCGCGACCAGCGCGACGGCGATGCCAAGCCACAGATACACCAAAATGCTCCGCTTCACGGGCTTTAGCGGGACAGCGGTGATCGACATGGTGGCTCCCGGGCAGGGGGTCGAGAAAGATAGGCAGCGAAATCAGGTCGTGGCGGGCATCACCGCCCGCCCGATCATGATCTCACCGTGCGCCGTCGCGTTCCATGCGCTTGCGCTCGAGCTTGCGCGCGCGGCGAACGGCAGCGGCACGCTCACGAGCGCGCTTCTCGCTGGGCTTCTCATAGTGACGGCGCAACTTCATTTCGCGATAGACGCCCTCGCGCTGCAGCTTCTTCTTGAGCGCGCGCAGCGCCTGGTCGACATTGTTGTCGCGTACGATGATTTGCATAAACCCGAACAGCTCCGAATCGATAGAAAAGCGCCGCCGCGAACATCAGGTCCGCGTCGCAAGGCGTGCGCCCTACACGGGGACACCCGAAGTTTCAAGGCATACCGCACCTTTTACGTGACTTTGGGCCGGAGCGGTCTGTAAGCGGGCGCAATGAGCAGCACGCCCCTCACCTTCTATAACAGCCTTACGCGCTCGCTGGAGCCGTTCGTCCCGATCGATCCCCGCCTGGTGCGGATCTACACCTGCGGGCCGACGGTGTATAACTATCAGCATATCGGCAACATGCGCGCCTTCCTGTTCGCCGATACGCTGGGGCGCGTGCTGCGCTGGAAGGGCTTCCCGACCAAGCACATCATCAACATCACCGATGTCGGCCATTTGACCTCTGACGCGGATGCCGGCGACGACAAGATGGAAAAGGCCGCCGCCGCGCAGGCCAAGTCGATCTGGGAAATCGCCGCGCATTATACTGCGGCGTTCAAGGAAGATGTCGCGCGGCTCAATATCGATCCGCCCGCCGAATGGACCGTCGCCACCGACCACATCCCGCAAATGATCGCATTCGCCAAGCGAATCGAGCAGGATTGCTACCTCATCGATGGCGGGCTCTATTTCGACACCACGCGCGTGCCCGATTATGGCAGCCTGGCGCGCGCCGTGTCCGACGCAGGCGAAAGCCGGATCGATCCGGTCTCGGGCAAGCGCCATCCGCAGGATTTTGCGATCTGGCGGCGGTCGCCCCCCGGCGAGCAGCGCCAGATGGAATGGGATTCACCCTGGGGCAAGGGCGCACCCGGCTGGCATCTCGAATGCTCGGTGATGAGCCTGCAGCATCTTGGCCACCCGTTCGACATCCACACCGGCGGGATCGACCACCGCGAGATCCATCATCCCAATGAGATCGCGCAGAACCAGGCGTTCTGCGCGTGCGACGACACCGGCGCGCGGCTGTGGATGCACAACAACTTCCTGGTGGACCGCGGCGGCAAGATGTCCAAGTCTACGGGTCAGTTCCTGCGCTTGCAGACGCTGGTCGATGCGGGCTTCCATCCGCTCGCCTACCGCATGATGTGCCTGCAGGCGCACTATCGCAGCGAGTTGGAATTTACGTGGGAGAACCTTGCCGCCGCCTTCACGCGGCTGAAGCGGCTGGTGATCGCGCGCGACGGCTTGCGCGCCCGCGATGACGGCACGCTGAAGGGCGATTCCGAACCCTATCTGGCGCGGCTGGAAGAAGCGGTCGGCGATGATCTGGGTACCCCGCGCGCGCTGCCGGTGCTGGACGAGTTGCTGGCGGACAAGCGCCTGTCGCCCGCGACTCGGTTGCAGGCGCTCGACGATTTCGATGCGGTACTGGGCCTCAACCTCGCCACGCTGACCCGCAGCGAACTCCGCGTGCGCCCGGTGACCGCGATCGTCACCGAGGCGGACATCGATGCCCAACTCGCCGCTCGAAAAGAAGCGCGCGCGGCAAAGAACTTCGCCCGATCAGATGAGATTCGCGATGCACTCGCGGCGGTCGGTGTCGAGGTGATGGATGGTGATGCGCTGGCCTGGGACTGGAAATTGGCGCTCTGAACACACCCCCTTTTCTTCCGCCCGGCCCACGTTAAGCTTGCCCCTGCATCAACCGGGGGGGATAGATCATGCAGGGGCGCGTATTGGGTTTCGACACCCATTTGGGCGAGGGCGTGATTTCATCGGAGGATGGCCAGCGCTATCCTTTCCGCGCCGAGGAGTGGCGTCAACGCGTACCGCCGCACCCCGGGCAAAGAGTCGATTTCGAAGCGGCGCAGGATCATGCCAAGGCCATCTACGTCATCGGCGGCAGCGGCTCGATGGTGGCCGACAAGAACCGTATCGTCGCCGCGCTGCTCGCCTTTTTCCTTGGCAGCCTCGGCATTCACAAATTCTATCTCGGCAAGACCACTGCGGGCGTCATCATGCTGCTGTGCGGAACGATCGGCTGGTTCCTGATTTTGCCCGGCGTCATCAACGCGCTGGTCGCCTTTGTCGAATTCATCATTTACCTCATCACCCCGGATGAAGCGTTCCAGCACAAATATGTCGAGGGCGACGCATCCTGGTTCTGATTGCCCCAAGTGATCGTACTTGAGAGGAAAATTCCATGAAGGCCGTCCTCCCTGCCCTAGCGCGCGCTTTGCTGGAGCCGCGTCTGCCAACGGGGCTGGAGGTGACCTGGGTGACGACGCGCGAGGAAGCGACGACCGCGATGGCCGATGCCGATATCGGTTGGGTCGACCTCTATCCACACGGGCTGACCCCGGAAGCCGTGGCGGCGGGGACATCGCTCAAATGGCTGTTCACCGCGATCGCCGGGGTCGAATCGCTCGATTTGCCGACACTCGCCGCGCGCGGGACGGTGGTCACCAATGGCGCGGGCATCAATGCCATCGCGGTGGCCGAATATGCCGTGCTCGGCATCCTCGCCGCCGCCAAGCGCTTCGACAGGGTGGTGCGCAGCGCCGACCGCCACGAATGGCCCGATTATGCCCCGGGCCGCCTCGAACTGTTCGAAACAGCCGCGCTGATCGTCGGCTATGGCGCAATCGGGCGCTTGATCGGCGAACGGCTCGCCGCCTTCGGTGTCGCGGTGACGGGGGTAACCCGCTCGGGCCAGGGCGGCACGCTGACGCCCGATGCGTGGAAAGCCCGGCTCGGCGATTTCGACTGGGTCATCCTCGCCGCCCCCTCGACCGACGCGACCAAGACGCTGATCGGCGCGGACGAGCTGGCGGCGATGAAGCCCGACGCCTGGCTCATCAACATGGCGCGCGGCGACATGGTCGATCAGGACGCGCTGATCGCGGCGCTGACCAAAAAGACGATCGCCGGGGCCTTCCTCGACACCGTCACCCCCGAACCCCTGCCCGCCGAGCATCCCTTATGGTCCGCGCCCAATGCGATCCACAGTATGCACCTGTCGGGCCGCAGCCAGACCAAAATGTTCCAGCGCGCCGCAGCATTGTTCCTGCGCAACCTCGATGCTTTCTTGGCGGGCAAGCCGATGGTGAATGTCGTGGATTTGGGGGCGGGGTATTAAGGCGAGGCACATCCTCTGCGGCAGGCAGAAATCGCCCATTTGCGGACGTCCGGCTTCGCGCTACGATCTGGTGATGGCAGCCTGGCAATTCGTCATCGATCTCATTCCAGCATCTTCGGCCCGCGTCGCTGGAGTTACTGCTGCACGCATGAGCCGCGAGCAACTCGATGAAATTGATCTCTGCTTCTCGAATGCCGATGCCGAGGTGCTGTTTGCCCGGCTAGACACGCTCCTCACCGAAAAAAAGTCCTGGTCTGCCAGCCTGCGGATTTGGGGTGATGAGAAAACGGACGACATTCAGGTTGGCTTCTACGGTCAGGCCATTGAAGACATTCAGTTCCGTCTAAACGTAGGAGACCTTTGCCTACCCCTAGTCGGCGGCATCTGCGACCTTGCGCGCCATTTCGATTGCATCCTTGCTACCCGAGATGGCGCGATAATTCAGCCTAACCGGGAAGCTGTCGTGAGGACGATCCTGCAATCGCGGGCGATGCAGTTCGTTCGAGACCCTCATCGCTTTTTGGAAGAGGCAATTCGCTTGGACCGAGAAGGCGCGTAACGGCAGCTTTCCACCAATCCCTCTCGCCCCATTTCATCCCCAAACCCCATTTACCCCATCTGGGAAAATTCCCGCTTGCCGCACTTACCCTGATTGGGTAATGCGCCGGCCATGACGACGATGGCCGGCCTCAAGATCAAGCACTTTCGCGAAGAGCGCGCGCTCAGCCGGGCGGCGTTCGGGGCGTGGTACGGCGCACCCGGCTCCACCGTCCAGGGCTGGGAAGAAGATGGCAAGCGCGCCAGCGGCCCGGTCGTCAATCAGATCGCGGCCAATGGCATCGCCACCCATGCCGATTGGTACATTTCGATTCGCACGGAGAATGACATGAGCAGTTGGGCCCCCGATAGCTGGACGCGCGCCGATGCCCGCCAGATGCCCACCTATCCCGACGCGGCGGCGCTGGACGCGGCAACCGACACGCTCGCCAGCTTCCCGCCTTTGGTGTTTGCGGGCGAAGCGCGCAACCTCACCGCGGATCTCGCGCGCGTCGCCGAGGGCAAGGCATTCCTGCTGCAAGGCGGCGATTGCGCCGAGAGCTTTGCCGAGCACAGCGCCAACACCATCCGCGACACCTTCCGCGTCATTCTGCAAATGGCGGTGGTGCTGACCTTCGCGTCGAAGCTGCCGACGGTGAAGCTGGGCCGCATGGCCGGGCAGTTCGCCAAGCCGCGCTCGTCCGATGTCGAAGTGCAGAATGGCGTCGAACTCCCCGCCTATCGCGGCGACATCGTCAACGATATCGAGTTCACGCTCGAAGGCCGCCAGCCCGATCCGCAACGCATGATCCGCGCCTATAGCCAGTCGGCGGCGACGCTCAATCTGCTGCGCGCCTTTGCCGGCGGTGGCTATGCCAATCTCGCCCAAGTCCATCGCTGGACGCTCGATTATATGGGCCGCAGCCCGTGGGCCAAGAAATATGCCGAGACCGCTGACCGTATCGGCGAAGCGCTCGACTTCATGGCCGCCTGCGGCATCAGCCCAGAGACGGTGCCGCAACTGGCACAGACGCGCTTCTATACCAGCCATGAGGCGCTGCTGCTGCGCTACGAACAAGCGCTGACGCGGCAGGATTCGCTGACGGGCGACTGGTATGACACCAGCGCGCACTTCCTGTGGATCGGCGATCGCACACGCTTCGAAGGCAGCGCGCATGTCGAATATCTGCGCGGGATCGGCAATCCGATCGGCATGAAGTGCGGGCCGAGCCTCGAGCCCGACGCGCTGCTGCGCTTGCTCGACACGCTCAACCCCAACCGCGTGCCTGGCCGCATGACGCTGATCACGCGCTATGGCCATGACAAGATCGAGGCGGGCTTGCCCAAACTCGTGCGCGCGGTGCTCCGCGAAGGGCATCCGGTGGTATGGAGCTGCGATCCGATGCACGGCAATACGGTGAAAGCGGCGACGGGCTATAAAACCCGCCCGTTCGACCGGATTCTGGCGGAAGTACGCGGCTTCTTCGCCGTCCACCGCGCGGAAGGCTCAATCGCGGGCGGTATTCATGCCGAGATGACCGGGCAGAATGTCACCGAATGCACCGGCGGCGCGGTCGACGTGACCGAGCAATCGCTCGCCGATCGCTATCATACTCATTGCGATCCCCGGCTCAATGCGGGGCAGTCGATCGAGCTCGCTTTCCTGCTGGCGGAAATGCTGAACGTGGAGATGGCGGAACGGCGGCGCGCGGCGGCCTGAACCGCCCCGCGCCGCGCGGATCCGTTAGAGCGCGCTGCGGCCCTGCAGCAGGCGCACGACCACGACGATCAAGGCGATCACCAACAACAAATGGATCAACCCACCGCCAATATGAACGGCAAAACCCAGCGCCCACAGCACCAGCAAAACGACGACGATGGTCCACAGCATCGGAAATCCTCCCATTACGCCACTCCGCAGGTGCGGGCGGTATCGGCTAAGGAAACGCCCACGCGCCGGGCAGGTTCCGAGCGCGCGGCACTTCGCTTGACGCAGCGAGACGGGATCGGTAAGGCCCCACCTCCGCCTTACGGCCCCTTCGTCTAGCGGTTAGGACGTCGCCCTCTCACGGCGAAAGCACGAGTTCGATTCTCGTAGGGGTCACCATTTTCGGCTCAACCCGCAGAAATCCAGCATTTACGTTGGTTTCACCTCCGCCTGGTACAGCGAGCGGGTACAGCGGGACGAATTATGGTGGCGATGGCGGAGCCCTGGCGGCATCCTGAAACTGGAACTTTCTACCTTCGGCGGCAGATCCCGAAACAGCTTCGCGAGGAGTTCGGCGGGCGTCAGCTCTGGAAGAAATCCCTCGAGACGAAGGACTCGGCGGAGGCCCGGCGGATATTCGCCGCAGCCAATGCCGAACTGGAAGGCCGGTTCGCGGCCGCCCGCGCGGCGATCGACGAGCGGACCGTCGGCACGCGGCTGACCGCAGCACAGGCCGATGCCGCAGTCGCGAGGGCATGCGCGCTCCACCGAGGGAGCCGGCTGGACCGCTTCCCCGCCCTGTCGAACGTATACTGGGCCGAGGAGGCGGCGGCGGCGAAGCTGGCCGCCGGTCGCGTCTCCGTATTCCTCGAATCGTCCCCCGCCGGCCTCGCGGCGATGGATCCGGCCAACCTGCCCGGAGATGTGTGGATGCGCATCTTCAAGACGCGCCCCCGCAAGGACATCCTCTTCATGGCGGAGCACATGATCCTGTGGGTGCACGGGTCGTTCCGCAGCGAGGGAGGCTTCGGCGACATCGCGCGCAGCGCGGACAACGACTGGGCGCTGACAGAGGCCGTGACCAGTGCGATCGAGCGGGAGCAGGCCGATCTGCGCGTCCTGGCCGCCTCGCCCTTCCGGCCGACCGGGACGCGGCTTCGTCCCGGCATGCTGCTCGGAGAGCTGTTGACCGAATGGAAGAACAAGACGCCGGCACCCGGACAGCAGGGCGCGCACGAGACCGGCACGACGGTGGAGGACTTCATCGACTTCGCAGGAGACATACCCGTCTCGCAGATCGGCGGCGACCACCTCTACAACTTCCGGGACGCGGTGGCGTCACTGCCGAAGGCCATGCCGCTGGCGCATCGGGCCCTCACCTTCTCGGCGCGGATGGCCGCATGCCGCGATCTCTCGGGGCCGAAGGTAGCGCCCGCCTCGGTCAAGCGCCGCGTCGGACACCTCCAGGCGCTGCTCACCCACGCGTTCAACCAGCGTTGGATCGAGATGAACACCGGCAGCGGCATCCGCATCGAAGGCTACACCAAGAACACAGGCGGCCGCCGCCCATTCCTCGACGATGAGTTGGCGAAGCTGTTCTCGGGCAAACTCTTCCTGCAGCCCAAGAATTGGTCGGAGCGAAAGGAGTCTGTCGGGGATATGACGCTCGCCTGGCTGTTCCTGCTCGGCCTGACCAACGGATCGCGCATCGAGGAGATCGGCCAGACCGAACTTGCGAATGTGAAGCGAGACGGCGGGGTACTCTATCTGGATCTCGGCTCAGATGCAGTGGTCAAGAACGAGACGTCGCGACGCATGATACCAATCCACGAGGTCGTCCTCAGCCTCGGTTTCGAGGCGTATGTATTGGCGTTGAGGGAGGCCGGGCAGACCAGACTGTTCCCGGATCTTCGTCCAAACAAATTCGACAAATTGTGTCAGGCGGCCTCGCGGGTCGCGAACCGACTGATCGACAAGGTGGTGTCCGACGATCCCCGGATCGCGTTCCACTCCCTCCGGCACAACTTCAAGGACCTCGCACGCGACGTTCCCATCGAGAAGTACATCGTCGACCAGATCATGGGACATGCCGGCATATCGACCGGCGACAAGTACGGCATCGGCGCGAGGTTAAAGACTCTCAAGCGCGAACTGGACCGGGTGACGTTCGAGATGATCGACTGGCCTGCAGTGAGGAAGGCATTCGGCTCGATCGACTGGGAGAAGTCGGTGGGAGGACGAGCATGAGGATGTGCTACGTCGTCTTCACCGATCCCGGCCATGTGTTCGAGAGCATCCACCGCTCAGTCGATGGCGCTACGGCCGTGGCTAGCGCGTGCGGCGCAGCCTGCATGCCGGATGGATCCGTGATCACGATGAGCGGGGTCGCGGCCATACTCCGGGTCGAAGCTGCCGTCTCGCTGCACTGTCATCCGGAAGACGGAGGCGGTCTTGTTCACATCGAACGGCATGCGATTCTAGTCTAGGTGCGATTCTCGGCAGTCGGGACGGGCCGGCGAGCGCATCGTGCTGGTGATGAACGAGGCGTTCGGCTCTCCGACCGCCCCTCCCTTCGACCTGGCCCACCTTCGCCACCCGGCGGCCTGGAACCTCCACGAGGGCGCGCCCGCGGCCGAGCGCCGCAAGGCGGGGTCAGCATTCGCCGAAAAGATGGAGGTGATCCTGACCGCTTCGATCGCCCAAGTCCTCGCCTCCCGCAGGCCCGCACCGCCGGACGCCGACGCGGTTTCCGACGTCGCCGCGCGGATCTCCGAGCTCCGCATGCGCACCGCGCGCGGCGATGCGCCCGCGCTCGTTACCATGCCGAGACTGTCGGTGCTGATGGCGCCCTTCACCCGCCCGACCTACATCGACCCGGCTGTGGTCAAGGCGGCACGGCTCGACTTCGTGCCCGACGGCTATGAGCAGGCGGAGGCCGGATCCGGTCCCGGGCAGTGGGTGAGCCACGATCCGGGCGTGCGGCGCGGCGATGCGCCCAACCCGGAGGCGCGCTGATTCACGCGGTTGCCCGCTGGTGGCATCGTCGAGGAGGTGGTACCGATCGGGGCAAGGATCGACGACAACCGGACCATCGTGTCGACGGCCTCCAGCTGGAGGCGACCATCCTCGATGCTGCCCGTCGCCTCGCTGCCATACTATCCGCTATCGGCTCGACAGGGCGGATGGTGATGGAGGCTTCGCTGAACGGGACAGAGGGCGTTCAGCTGGCCGCCCCGCGATGGCTCAGCCGACCGCTCCGCCTGCCCGGCCTCCCTCTCGGGACCGTCGTGCTAGACGCGGGCCGGACGGATCCGCACGTCCTGCGACCGCTTTTCGACGCTGCGTGGCTGGGGAGCGGCTTCGAGGACGGCACGCCAAGTTTCGCCGGCCAAGCGTGGAAGGGCGACACCACTCCGGCCCTCTACGAACCGCTCGTCGTGCGCGGTTCGATCTGGTGAGCCCCGAAAACGTCGCGCCGATACATTTGGCGCGCTAGAACCCGACCGAAGCCGGGCAGCCGCCCAGGAACAGCCAGAGACGAAGCGATGCAGTGGATCAAGCAGACTGACCTCGACACCTGGGCGGACCGCAAGGGAAGCCGGATAGAGTTCCCGGTGATGGTCCGCGACCTGATCCTCGCATCGTCCCCGGACCCCGCCGACATCCGGCACATCCGTTTTCCGGGCGGCGAGTCCGGTGAGGTCCGCGGCTACGACGGAGACCTGACGACAGCGGTCGGGTCGACATACGTGCCCGCCGGGCGGTCCGTCTGGGAGTTCGGCACGAACGAGGACCCAGTCGCCAAGTTCAAGAGCGACTACAAGACCCGCGTCGATGGCCTTGAGACGGACGACCAGAAGGCTGATGCGAAGGCTGTCACCTTCGTCTTCGTAACCCCGCGCAATTACAATCACCCCACGGTCAAGCTGCCAGACTTCCTGAAGGAGTATCGCGAAGGCGGGCACTTCGCAGACGTCCTCTATTACGACGGGGCGATGCTCGAGACGTGGCTGGAGCAGCACGGGGCGGTCGGTGCGAAGCACGCCCGCCTCGTCCTCGGGCACGTCCCAAAGATCGGAGCGCGAAGCACCGAGGAGTTCTGGAGCGATTTCTCGAAGGAATACAATCCGGAGCTGACGGAAGCGGTCGCGCTGTGCGCTCGCACGGAAACCGCGGGCCGGATCGTCAGCCATCTCATGAGCAACCACGGCTCTCTGGTGCTCGTCGGCGACGGCCCCGACGAGGTCAGCGCGGTCGCCGTTGCGGCCATCCGCAACGCGGAGAAAGCCGACCGCGACTATCTCGAGGCGCGGACGCTCGTCGTCGACACAGACGAGGCGGGCCGGCGCCTGTCGATCGCCGACCGCTACAGTTTCATCGTGTCGCCCTCAGTCAAGGACGTCGGCGCCGCGTTGTCGACGTTCGGACCAGCGGTCTCGACGCTCGACTACCGTCCGAATGGAGGACGGCACGAGCGTCTCGAACGACCCTCGATCCGCGACATGAGCGAGGCGTTGCAGTCCATGGGTTACGGAGACGAGGAGGCCGAGACCCTCGCGCGCAAGACCGGTAGAAGCCTGACCGTCCTCCAGCGCCACATCGGGCGCACCGGCGCGAAGCGGCCGGAATGGCGCACCGATGGCGGGCGGCTGGTTCCCGCGCTGCTCGCCGGTGCCTGGAACTCTCGGCAGGATGGCGACCGCGCGATCGTCGCTGAGCTGAGCGGCACGGACTACGAGACCTACGAGGCCGGACTGCGGCGGTATCTTGAGATGCACGACACGCCCATCGACCTGCGGGCCGGTATCTGGAAGCTGCGCGCGCCGGTCGACGGGTTCGTCAACCTGTCGCACCTTGTGACCGAACGGGATCTTCGCACATTGGCCAGCGTGGCGCTCAAGGTCTTCGCGACGGCCGATCCACCCGACATCGCGCAGGAGCGTTTCGGCGTCTCGACGGCTCCCTACAGTTCGATCCTGCGCGACGGCATCGCGACGACGCTGCTGATCGTCGCCGCCATGCACGAGGAGGTCGGGCTTGAGGCGATGGATCGGCCGGCGCAGTTCGTGGCCGATCTCGTCGCCAGCCTGCCGGGGCTGACGGACGACCCACGCGTCATCTTCGCGCTCGAGCGGCAGCTGACCTACCTGATGGAGGCGGCCCCCGACCCTTTGCTCTCGGCCCTCGGGCAGATGCTCGAGGGCGACCATGACCTCACCGCGCAGTTCTTCGTTGAGACGCTGAACCACGGCGTCGCGCGGTCGAAGCTACCGAACCTGCTCTGGGCGCTCGAGCTCCAAGCCTGGGATCCGCAATACTTCCGCAAGGTGGCCTTGCTGCTCGCCAGGCTCGACTCGCTCGATACGGGCGGCAAGTCCGGCAACAGGCCAATCGACAGCTTGCGCGACGTCTTCGTTGCGTGGTCGCCCGGGACGAATGCGACGCTCGCCGAACGCATCGCCGTCCTCGACGAGATCATAGCGCGCCATCCCGCGACGGGCTGGCGACTCACCGCGCTTCTCCTTCCGCGGTTCCACGACGTGAAGGGACCCACGCAGCGTCCGCGCTTCCGCGACGCCGGGGCGTCCGAGCGAGAGGTGCTGACGGTGGGCAAGGTTCACGAGACCTACGACGCCGTGACCGACCGGGCGCTCTCCGGCCTCGGCGAGGATGCGGTCCGCTGGAAGGAGGTTGTCGACGCCTTCCCACGCTTCTCGCCCGAGCGGCGCGTCCAGTTCCTCGAGATGCTCACCGCGCACGCGTCCACGGTCGTCGGCGAGGAGCGTATCGATCTCCGTCGCCAGTTGCGCGCCATTGCAGACCGGCACGCGCGCTTCCGCAACGCCGAGTGGGTGATGCCCGAACCCGAACTCGCGCGCCTCCAGCGCATCGTCGCCGGTCTGGAAAGCACCGACCCGATGGGCCAGGCGCGGGCGCTCTTCGACGAATGGATGCCGCTCTACGCGGAAGACTACGCCGAGGCAGAGCGGGCGCTGGATCAGCGGCGTCGCGCCGCGGTGGCCGAGCTGGCGGCGTCCGGCGGCGCGCAGGCGGTGCGCGAGCTGGCCGGGATCGTCCGCATCCCGAGGCTCGCGGCCTACGCCGTCGCGGTGGGGGTCAGGGACGAGGACGTCCTCGAGGACCTGCTTAACGACGGAGACCCGGGAGCCCCCGCCCCCGAGTTCGCGACCTGGCTGGCTGGCAACATGCGCCTCGACCGCGGTCCGTCGTTCGACGCCCGCATCTCCGAGCTCGCCGACAGGCACCGATGGTCGCCAGTGCGGACTGCATCGATGCTTCTAACGTGGCCGGAGGAACCGGAAACCTGGAGGCTGGTCGATGCGCTGGGCCCTGAGGCAGTTGCGCACTTCTGGAGTAACCGCGAGCCTCGGCGGTTCGAGGGTGACGCGACCGACCTCCAGACGCTCGTGCGCTCCTATGTCGCCGCCGGGCGCGCGGGGACGGCGCTCGAGGCGATTCACGACCGGGAGAAAGACTTGGATTGGTCCACGGTCAGGGAATTGCTGTCCGCGCGCGCGGCCGAGATTTCGACGCGGGGTCTGCGTAGCGACATGGACGGTTGGCACGTATCCGAGCTTTTCAAGGAACTCCGCACGCGGGAGGGCGTCGACAAGGTCGAGCTTGCGCGCCTGGAATACGCGTTCTTCCCCGTCATCGAGCACGAGGACGCCGACCTCGCCTTGTTCGACCTGATGGCGACGGACCCCGAGTTCTTCGTCTCGATCCTGAAGGACGTCTATGTCGAGGACGGCACCGATCCCGGCGAGCAGAAGACGACCGAGGAGGAGCGGCTGCGCGGGAACGCTTCGCACCGCATACTGATAGCCTTCGAGCGGATGCCGGGCGCGACGGAGGGCGTGGTGGACGACGCGGCGCTGACCGCATGGGTCGATGGCATGATCGAGGAGGGCGTCAGGGCGAAGCGCAGCGCGGTCGTCCCGATGTATATCGGGCGCGTGATGGCCCATGCGCTGGAGGATGGTGGCGTGTGGCCGCCCGACCCGGTTGCGCGCACCATCGAACGTCTGGCTTCGGACGACGTGGAACGCTCTATCATGATCGAGCGCTTCAACATGCGCGGCGTCTACACCAAGGCCATGTTCGACGGCGGCAAGGACGAGCGCGGTCTGGCGACCCTGAACCGGGGTTGGGCGAGCGCGCGGACCGCGTTCCCCCGCACCAAGGCGATGCTCAACGCGATAGCGGATCGCTGGGACGAGGACGCGAAGCGCGCCGACGAGGAGGCCGAACGGGACAGGTTGAGGTTCGACGGATAGGCGCTCGGCGACCATTCATCGCCGCGACCTCAGGCGCAGACGTCGACCCATTCGGCGTCGGCGAGCGCGGCGAGCCTTTCCGGCGACAGCCTTGCCGAGGCGGTTCGCGAACCGGCGGCCGGGAAAACCTCGACGAACCGGAGGAGCGAGGCGTCGCAGAAGACCGCGATGGGCGTCGCGAGTCCGAACGGGCACACCCCGCCCACCGGATGGCCGGTGAGACGCTCCGCCTCGTCTGCCGGCAGTATTCGTGGTCGGACGCCGAAGCGATCCTTGACCTTCCGGTTGTCGATCCGCGACGTCCCGGAGGCGACGACCAGTATAACCCGGTCGCCGGTCCTCAGCGCGATGGTCTTCGCAATCTGCTCCGCCCCGACGCCGAGCGTCTTGGCCGCCTCAATCGCCGTGGTGACGCTCGCCGCCTGCTCGATAATCTCGACATCGGGCGCGCGCGACGCGAAGAAATCGCGGACCGCCGCGACTCCCATCAGAGCGGCTCCCTAGACGGACGATCGATCGGCGCTGGCCGCGGGAGAATACCGTCCCTGGCTGGTCCCTCGTCCTCGTTAAGGCTCAATCGTGCGGGTCGCACGATCAAGGCTCGCAGAAACCCTCCACCGCGGAGCCGAGCGGCACGCCCTTGAACTCGCACTCGACGTCGGCGATCGAGTCGGCGGTGGTGATCGTGACGGAATCCTTGAACTCCTCGGTCACTTTCCTCCCGCCGCCCGCTCCCTTGAAGTAGGTCACGCGCCCCATGACAAGTGTTCCGCCGACAGCCTCGTATTCGATCGTGTAGGTGACGACGCCGATCGCCGTGGCGACAATCACGGCGGGACCCCACAGGTCTGGCGCCGCATATGCATTGAACGCCCGTCTGCGGAGCGCGTGCGCTTGTTCAAAAACTTCCGCCACTCGCCTCTCCTACGGTATGAGCTCTAGCGGAGCGAAGTGTGGCGCCGGACCAAGCGCCTTCGCCTTCGCCGCGCACGTGGCGGACGATGCGACCATCACGGCTTTGCGGCAGTCCAGGTAGATCGCGCCCGCTAAGTCCATATAGTCCGTCAGCGCCTTGATGCGGTCGTCGATGGACGGCGTCGGCGCCTTGAAGATCGTCGGATGGTCGCGCGCCGCGTAGCTGTCGGTCAGCGCCTGCAGCGCCTCCATGTAGTCGTAGCGGAACCCGACGATGCTCGCCTGCGCCTCGGTCGCGGGGTCGATGAACTTGGCGAATAGCTGGTCCGACAAAGCCGAATACGGCGTCACCTCCACGAACACGACCTCGTTGGCGTCCTTGAACTTCCCGTCGGCGCCGTAAGCGAGAATGTTGGCGAGCCAGTTGCTCGGTTGCTGATCCTGCGCGGGCCCGCCCCGCACGTTGTATTTCATGGCCGACTTGGACGCGAGGTCGGACCACGCGTTCGCGTCGGAGACCGCGCCGCCGAGGATCTTCTGGACTCCGATCGACACCGACGTCGAATTCGCCCCGGCGGAGCTGTCCATGCGGACCGCGAAGTCCATCGAGCCCACTATGTGCTCGCCGAACCACACCTTCGATATGAAAGCCTGCCCGCACGACTTCGTGAACTGACGGGTGGCGTCGGCGGAACGCAGTGCGTTGCGCGCGAGCGCGCTCGGGGACAGCGCGGCCGATCCCGGAGGACTGACCAAAATCATGCTGTCACCGACGACGCCCTTGTCGACCTCGATGTAGCTGCTGAAAGAGCTGTAGCCGTTGGCTTGGGAATCCGCGTGCGAGGCGCCGAGCGAGAACGCGTAATAGGTGATCGTGGCGGACACGCCGAACGAATGTGCCGACGAATGCTGGGAATAGTTGCTCACGTAGTTGATCTGAGACCAGTTGCGGGGGCTAGGCACGCCCGCGACCGCCGACGCGTAGACCGCGGCGTCCGGTGCGTAGTTCACGCAGCGGTTGGGAATCGGGCTGTTAGTCCAGATGTCGTAGCCGCCGCCCAGGAGCCCTTCAGCGATGCGACGACGAACGGCGGGGTCCCTGAGATCGGGCTTCGCGTCGGTGGTGGTTGGCGTGATCGGCGCCTGCGGCGTCTTCCCCTTGACCATAGCCTTGGCGTCGATGGGGACGATGATCGATCTCGGCAGGTCCGCCGGCTTCAACTCGATCGGTGGCCCGACCGTTTGCGCGGCCGCGGTCTGCGCAAGTCCGATGATGCCGATGGCGCCTGCAATCGAAGACCTCATGAATTCCTCCCACATCGCTTGAGCAATAGCTTTGGGCGAGTCGGCCAGGCTGAAACGACGATGTGGTCAACTTGCCTAGTAGGAATCTATTACTCAAACGGGAACCCACAATGATCCAAGGCAAGTCAACGCGTCCATTTTGACTTGTTCGCATCACTGAACGTCAATGCCGCTCTTGCCACACTTCGGATGACGCGGGCGGGGAGAGGATGGGCGAAAAAGACTTGCCGCCCCCTACCCTGGCGATGCGAGCGGATCACCTTCGACGCCCACGGATGCCAGGGAATTACCGCCGACGATAGTAGCGGTCAGTGGCGGCACGCGACGCGTGGGCAAGTTGGTGGACGACCGTATCGAGATCGTAGTCGCGCCGAAGCCGCTCGAATCCATCGGCGAATTCGCGACGCAGCAGGTGGGGATCGTGGCGGTCCAATTAAATTCTCCATAACAATGCTACGATCGCTATATGGACCGCTCTTCACGTATTGCAATACCATCGTGACATCTATATGGTTTTTAGAATGGTGAGCATCCGCAAGATCGAGGCCGTGATCACGGCGATGAACGGCAACGACCCCTCGGGTCTCAAGGGTCGGCTCCAGTATCTCAACCTTCAGCGCTTCCCGCCGGGATTTCGCGTCGGAAAGGCGAAACGCGCGGACTACGGCATGGACGAGGTGCTCGCCTTCTCGCTCTGGTTCTCGCTCACCCAGGCGTCGCTCACCCCAGCCTCCGCACTGGCGCTGGTCAGAGACTTCTGGCCAGAACTCTCGCGGCTCTTCATCACCGCGGCTAGCGCCGGCGTGAAGGGGCTCGACGTCCCGTCCGAGAACTCAACCATCGCCGTCATCTCCGGAAACGCGCTCCGTTCCGCCGATCCAGGATCCGACTCCGCCGGCCAACCGGCAAGCCCGTTCGACATCGCGTCCGCGACCCCGGAGACGCTCCCCAAGTCGCTCGGCTCCGGCTTCGACGCGCGCATCGTCATCGACATGGTCTCGGTCAACGCCGCGATCGAGGCCGCGATGGGGCTCGAGCCGACGCCGGTCGGGAAGGAAGGCGTCGCAGACGAGATACGTTTCTTCGCCGAGCGCGAAGGCTGGGCGCGGAAGATCGGCCAAACGGAGAAGGCGCCCGAACTGGCAGTGAGGAAGAAGGTCCCGGAGGCCCGGGGCGAAAGACTGAGCGAGGCAGACTATTACTTCGCACGCGCGCTCGAACTGATCGACGCCACTCCCGGTCTACCGGCGATCGACGACGACAACCCGCCACCGCCGCGTCTTGTCCGAACCGCCCGCTACCTGCTGCGACCGTCGCCGCGCGAGGGGTGGAAGCGCTGGATGTCGGTCGGCGACGGCAACGTGTCATTCTACTTCGGGATCGCCGCGCTCATCGAGCAGACGCTCGGCGTCGCCACGGGCGTCCCCCACACCGCCAGCGACGGCGCGCTGATGCGTCTGACGGACGGCGAAGGCGATATGGAGACGCTTGCCCAGAAGTTGCGGACGACGGCACTCGCGGCACACGATCTTGAACTCGACCCTGCCTGACGCCGAGACGCGCCGCCGGCCCAACTGGAACGACGGTCAACGACGCTCAATGCAGGGAGCCGCGTCCCAGCTCGACCGAAACCTGTAACCTGAAAGGACGCACTTTCCGCTGGGACGAGCCCGGTCCCCTGGCCGCGGGGTCGCGCATCGACTCGCCTCCGCCATCCAGGCGACCGCGTCCGCGTCGGCGGGGATCCTGAGCGGAGCCGACGGATCGGTGGCAGCCTCGAAGATCGCCGGCATGAGTGACCGGCCCATCGTCCTCGCGAAACTGCTTCATCATGCCTTCGATCAGCGGCTTGTAGTCGGCGTTGTCGAGGCCGCGCAGGTGCGGCATCGCGTTGGCACCGAACTGCGTCGCGGGCGAGCGGCGCGGCAGCACGATGTGAACGCGAACCCTGAACGGCGCCATCTCGATCGCAAGGCTCTCCGTGAGCGCGCTCACCGCGGCCTTGCTAGCGCGATAGGTGCTGACCAACGGCAGCGGCTTGATCGTCACCGTCGACGTCATGCGATTATCACGCCGAGCGCCGTTCGGAGCGACCAGGAATAGCCGCTGGACCAGAACCCGAGGTAGGCGCGTCATTGCCTAGGATCGAACGGGAGGGCAGACAGTCGGGATGATCACCGATCCCAATACCACGTTCGTCGTCCGGCTAGACACCAACGAGATGATCGAGCGTGAGAGGTTCGCCGCACTGCTCGCCGCCATTGAGGAGCAGGTCAGGGCCGATGGATTCGCCGGCCCCGACGCCGTCCTGGCCGTAGGCGCGGTCGACCGGGGCAGCGTCGAGGTGACGGTGGCGATCGTCAGCGGCGTCGCTGCGACCCTGCTCGCGATTCCCGGGTTCCTGGTCGCCTTGAAGGATCTGTCCAGGCAGCGCGGCAGGGACCCGAACCCCTTCGCGGTCGCCGTCGGGGAGGTCATGGCGCTCGACGGCGTGATGCGGATCGATCTCCGCCACCGCGACACCCTCGTTACGATCTCCCGGGACGAGGTCCCCTTCGTGCAGCGGATCGCGTTCGGCAGCGACCTGGCACCTGAACATCCGAGAACCCTTCCGCAGGCCATGCCAGCCGAGATCGACGAAGAGGACGATCTGGACCGCGTCACCGAGGACGAGGACCAAGACTGGGTCCCGCTCCTCAAGGCCTCCGACGAGCCGCCGCGTGAGGCCAGTGAGGGGCCATCGGGTCAGGTGAGCAGCCTGCAACTGGTCGGCGAGTTCGAGCATCACGACATGCCCGATGGCACGAGGGAGCTCAGGTTCGTGCCACGCGACACCACCTTCGCGCACTACTTCATCGTCGTCAGCAACACCTACGAGGCCGAGCCGATGGAGATGGTCCAGTATCAGGTGACGGGAAACGTCACGCTGGACGCCGGATCGCCGGGGCAGATCGAGATCGTCAGCATCGCGCCGCCGGACGACGCCATGATCACGTTGAGGACGTAGGCCTCACCCCGGCCCCTGGCGGGCTGCCTTCGGCCTGTTTGATCGGAACCTGAGGCCGCTTTCACCGTTACTTGATTTATAAGTCAAATAACGGACTGTTGCCGATGAGCTCCTGCCGGCCCGAAACTGCATGTGCCTGCGCAGCCTGCCGCGCGATCGACGCCGCCGCCGAGTGCGAGGCGTGGCTGCGCGAGGCGGGCATGCACCACGCCGCGACCTACGCCCACGACGCCACCGCGACGCTGCGGCTCGCAGGGAGGATACTGGCGGAGCGGCTCGAACGCGATGGGGCCGCGACCGGCCCCGATGGGCCGTGGGAGGCGCTCGTTACCGAGACGGGCCAGCGGACAGGCTTCGCGCTTAGGCCGGACGAGAACGGCGTCGCCTACCGCGGCAGGCTCTCGCCGGACGGCAGGTTCAGTCCGACGCCGGGCACAGGCATCCCGATACCGGCGATCGCGCACCGCGACCTCGGCTGGGAGCTCACGACGAGCGCGATGGCGCGGGAATTCGCAGCCGACGACCTGTCGGCCGCGCTGCTGCGGCGGGCCCTGGCCGGGACCGGATGGATCGCAACCCACGACCGGCAGCGCTGGTCGACCTCGTGGACCGGCGCATCGACGATCCTCCGGATGCTGCGCGGCGGCCGGCCTGCCCCCGCCCTGCGCGAAGGCCCGGACGATCTCATCGACGGAGCGGTCGCCCAGCTACTCGCTGGCCTAGGCTGGCTGCCGGAGCCTGTTCGCGCACCAACCTGCCAAGTCGAAGCCTAGGCACATTGCCGGCGCGGTGCCGGCAATCACCGTCAACCGAAGGATCATCCCCCGATGCGCACCGTCGTCATCCTGATTTCGTTCGCCATGTGCTCCTGCCATCCCGCCACGCCTGGCGGGCGCGACCAGCCTTTGCATCCGCGCCCGGTGGAGGGCTGACGCCGTCATCGCGGGCCACCAAGGCGTAGCCCGGCAGGGACAGGAACGCCCCGAGCTCCCCCACGCCGTCCTCGCTTCCGTCGGCCCGCTTCCAGAGACCGGCCTTGAAGTCGTCGAAGATGGCCTTGAGGCGCGCCTTTAGCCCGTCCCGCTCCGCCTCCGCCCGGACAGCCCGCACGCTAGCCGTGATCACCGCCGCGTCGGCGCGCTGGGCGATGTCCTGGAAATACTTGATGGAGGTCTCGCGACGCGCCGCCTTCTCGGCTTCCCGCTCCTCCTTGGTCTTCCTCGGCTTCTTCTTCGACGCCGACGCTCCACCCCGCAGGGCCTTGCGCCGACCGATCTCGTCCTGGATGGCCTTCCTGAGCAGCCTGTAGCCGACAGTGTCGCTCGAGAGCGACGTGCGCGATCGGCCGATCCGCAGGGCGACGATCTGCTGCGTCAGCTTGCTCGTCGGGTCGATCCGCAGGTCCTCGAACGACTCCCACAGGGCACGCTCGCAGGCGTTGGCCGGCGTATGACCGTCCGGCCATGCGGGGACACGGCGGGGCAGCACGACGACTGAGGGTCCGTCGTCGCGCTCGATGGCCACCGGCCCCTCGGCGTCGAACATCTCTTCATCCAGCATCACGCAACTCCTCCAACCCATCGACACCCGCGAGACCTTCGGCGAGCCCGCCGATCGGGAAACCGCACTCGTTCAATCGCCGCGCCGCGATCAGCGCCCGGTCCCGGGACGGCCGTCCGAGATCGGTCTGCCCGGCATCGAGATCGCTCAGCCACCGCCGCCGCTCGGCGACGAACGTGCGCATCACCGCCGGTCCGTCCCGGGGCGCCGCATCGGCGAACGGAGACGCGCCAGGCCCGTCATCGATCTCGGTGGCGAGGTTCGCCATGCCGGCGAGCGGGCGCAGCCGGTCCAGCGGGGGGCCGGCCTCGACGCGCGCCACGCGGGTGCGCCAGAGTTCGCTCTGGCTCGCGTCGGACATCACCGGGCCGATCATCGCGAGCACCTCGTCGATCGCGTCGGACATCGTGCCCTCCACGCCCAAGTCGCCATCGAACACCTCGCGCACCAGCAGGCCGGTGTGCGCCGATACCGCCCGGTCCAGTTCGCGCAGGTAGTCGGGATCATTCGTGACGTATGTCCGCTTCGTGTCCTCCGGCCGCTTGTGCTGCAGCTGCCGCGAGATCGCGGGCAGCAGCGCCGGCTCCAACTTGTAGTTCGCCTGCGCCCAGGTCTTACGGAACTGGTAGATCGCGATGAGCGAATACCCATCGGCCTTGTATCGCCGGTAGTCGAAGCCGGCGTCGCGGTTGGGCAGGCCCGAGAAGCCCGCGAACAGCGGTATGCTTCGCTGGAGCGAATGGGAGAACCGGGCCGAGCTGCAGTGGGACATGGTCAAGTACCCGGGGTCGCGGGCATCGACGAAGTCCACGATGAGCATGCCGCCCGAGCCGTCCACGGCGAACTCGCGCAGCGGTTCGTGCAGCGCCTCGATGACGCACAGCGCCTCGAGCGCCACGGGATCGGCGCCGCCATCCTGCCGCCCACCCATCAGCCAGCTCACCGGTCGCGGACGCCGCTCGCGCTTGAAGACGTGGCCGTTCAGCACCAGTAGCACCGTGTAGCCGCTCTTGCTGAGCATCTCGGTCACGGAGCGCGGGACCGACTGCCGGCGATCGCCGACAGCGTCGCCGCCATCCGTCCGCAGCAACCTGCGCGCCTTCGACCCGCCCATGAGCCCGAGGAACTCCTGCGGCCGCATGCCCACGGCCAGCAGGACGAGGACCGCCGCCGCGTCGCGGATCAGGTGGATCAGCCGCACGATCCGCTGGAACGGACTGTGGCGATCGTAGTCGTGGCTTGCGGTCCACCACGGCCCAGCCTCGCCAGCGATGGTCGAGAAGACGAAGCCATCGAGTGCAGCCGTAGCGGCGTCGTCGCGATCGGCGCATTCCCGGTAGCGATCGGCGAAATCGCGGACCAGGCGTGCGACATCCGTCGCGGGCGTCCCCATCAGGCGCCGGGCACCCGCCTCAAGGATCAGCTGCACCGCCGGCGGCAGCCTGCGCGTCGCCGCATCGCCCATCTCGCCCCAGCTCCTTGCGACCTTGTGGGCGGTCTCCTCGTGGAACGGCGCGCCGTGGACACCGGCATCGACGAGCCCGCGGATCTGCACACGCATGTCCCACAGGTGGATCGGGCCCTCGGCGCTCTCCTCCACAAGACTGGCACTAGGGCCCTTCCTGCCCCAGGATTGCGGCCTCTGCTCGAGCTGCTGGCGTGGATCCCAGTCGCCAGCGTCCGAGTCGAAGGTGCCCGACTGGATCAGGTCCACGAACTCGAACAGCGCCTGCATGAAGAGTTCGCCGAACCCCTCGCCCAGGTGCGAGATCGACCGCGCGCCGGCATGAGTCATCCATCCGCCCAGCATGACAAGGCTGCGACCGAGCGGCCCGGCCGACGACACCGACAGCCGCTTGGACGACGGGTGCGCCATCGCCACCAGCAGCGCGATCCTCAACTCGTTGGCGAGGTCGGGGTCGATGCCCTCGAACCCGACCCTCTGGAAGCGCCGGCCCGCGGGCGGCCTCACGTCCAGCCTCCAATCCGGATCGAGGAAGCGCGACTGCGACGACACCGGCGGATTCGAGGCCACCATCTCGCTGAGGTGACGCAGGAAGCCCGGCTGATCCACCAACCGCCAGGTCGCGTTGTCGGACGTGTCCGCCTGCAAACCGCCTCCGTGGCCGGCGAGGTGTCCGAGATCGGCGACGTCACGAGATCGCATCGGGCAGCTCCAGGCAGGGGTGGGATGGGTGGCGCCTGACGGCCACGACGACTTCGTCGGGGAAGAGCGGCAGCCAGACCTCCAGCAGCTCGCGGAGCACGGGCCGGTAGCGGCGCGTCCAGTCCGCCGATGCGCCGTCTGCAAGCCGCCGCGAGATGTAGATCGCCCGTGCGGCGAGGCGCGCGAACGCCCATACCGGCGACCGGACATCCAGCTCCGCGTGCGGACAGACCGCGCACATGCCGCGCGACCGGCAGAGCTCGCCGGGCTCCAGCGGATCGGGCGGATCGAGCGGGCTATCGCAGCGGAAGCCGTCCTCGACCGCGAACAGGTCGGCACCCCGCGGCCGCTCCTCGATCCGGATGCCGTGGATGGCCTGCCGCTCGAGCAGCTTCCCCGCCCAGTATAGCCGCTCCCAGTCGCGGCCCCGCGCCGGCCCCGCCCCATAGAGCGACGGCATGTCCGACCCGACCGCCCAGTTGCCCGAGGCGTGGACCAGCATCTGGTCGCCGTTCGTGCGGTCGTGGATGATGTCGATACCTATTGGACGCAGCGCACGCGGCGTGAACGGCGCCGTCCCCGCCCGTGCGCAGAGTTCGGCGAACTCGAAACGGAACCGCTGCTCGTTGGAATTGGCGAAGCTCAAGTTCGTCCGATCCCGCGAGGGGAAGGTGGTCACGAAGATGAACAGATTGGCACCCACCTTCTCGTCCGGATCGCGGATGTGGTCGGTCCACGTCTCGACGAACCGCATCAGCGGCACGGGATCCTCGGGCTCGTCGGTCACGGGAAAATCGACGGGCTGCAGGCGCTTCGCACGCGGCTTCCACGGCGCGGCACGGACACGCTCGGGCACACCCTCCCCCGCATCGTTGTCGAGCTCGGTCCAGTGCAGCTCGCGCGGCTTCAGCGCCTGGGTCCGCATCTTGGTCAGAAGCCCCGGATTCCACCGCGTGAGCATGCCCATGGTCGCCGCGGGCGCACACATGTCGCGCGCCGTCGGATAGGCCACCCTCAACGCTGCCAGCCAACCCTGCCGGGCGAACCCGACACGCTCCTTGAAGTAGCGACGACCGAAATCCTCGCGGCCGGCGCCACTCCCGAGATGCTCCCGCTGGACGGATATCAGCCGTGCCACCTGGGTGGGAAGTGCCCCCTCGGCGTCCGGACCATTGAGGCTGGCCGTCAGCTCGGCAATGTGGTCCCAGCCAATCCGGAACAGAAGATCGAAGCCGAGGCCCCCATTGCCGACAAGATCGAACCGGCTAGTCGGACGGGCGGGATCGGCATCCAGCATCATCTGGGCCGCTTTCAGCATATCGCTCGAACTGGGGCCCGCCGCGTCGCCGTCGCCGGCCAGGAACGCGACCAGTTGATTGCGCCGCGCGATGGTCTCCCTGATTTCGAGCGAACACCGTTTCGCCAGGCGCTCGATGTCCGCATCGGTGAAGGCGAGCTTGGCGTTCGGCTCAATCTCGCCGTCGACCATCCGCCACTGGGCCGCCACGTCGTGCGGGTTAGACTTGCGCTCCAGATCGATGTGACCGGTGCCTGGAACGATCCGCAGAAGCGTCCTGAAGCGGTTAAGGTCCTCCCTTCCGTTGAAGGTAAGTGGGCCGCCGGCGATCTTCTCGCGCGCCTGCTCGACATGGACCATCAGGTCCGCCGGCATGTCCTCCGGCGACAGTCCGGCATACGGTGTCGCCTTGAGCGCCGCGACGCAGTTCGTCAGCGACACCGCATACTTGAACCAGGTGACCGGGACGCGGTCCCGGCAGGCGGCGAGCAGCGCGGCCACGAGCGGTTCGCCGGCCGCCGGAACATCGATCACTTCGTTGACCGCGATGCGGGAGCGATCCCCGCGGACCCGCGGGTTCGCGATCTCGACAAACACCCTGCCCTCCCCGTCGCGGACCACCGTCGGCGGAGCGTCCGGCGCGAGGAGGTCCGGCGCGTCGATGATGAGCAGCGGCGGCGCAGGCGAAGGGGTGTCGACCGCATCGGTATCCGCAACGGTCCCAGGTTCGCCAACCGTCTCCGGCGCAGGCGGCGTCCATGGCTTCAGCGCGCCGCTCTCGCTCAGCCTGACCGCGTTCGCCGACCGGCTACGCATTGATCAGCGCCCGATTGCCGGCGACGGCATGGTCGCCCACGGTCGCGACCTTGCGCAGGTCCGGCCACAGGTAGATGCGCGCCGTGGTGCCGCGGTCCGCGTGGCCGAGCCGCAACTGGACGAAGGCGATCGGGTCGTCCGCGAAATGGTCGCTGCGCAGCTTCGCGACTCGATACATCCGATGCGCGTAGGTGTGCCTGAGGTCATGATAGCAGTGCCAGAGCAGCTCGACATTCCGAACTCCGCCCCGACCGTCCGGCACGGGGATGCGCTCGACCATGCCGAGGCGCTCCTGGACGACCCGAAAATCGCGCTGGATCGAACTGGGCTGGGTCGCGGAACCGACATGCTCGCCCGACGCCAAGCCGTTCACCAGCAGTTCGGGCGGCTCGTCCCAGTTGGAGCCGTGGATGTCGCGGGCCTCCTGCACACAGTCCTTGCGCTCATGAGCCGCGTAACGCTGCCACCGCAGGATGTCGCGCCCGAACACGAACGCGGTCCGATAGTCGGCGCCCTTGGTCCGGAGGATCGGGAACTGGAACAGTTCGTTGGGATCGGTGATGGTGTGATGCATCACCTCCTCGACCATGATCCCGAGGTTCTCGATAAGCCGGAGGCCGTTCCGGTAGCCGTTGCTGAAGCTAACGCCGGGCCGCGACGAAGGACCGTCGCGGCGCCAGCGACGCGGATCCATCAGCAGCAGCGCCTCGATCCTATTTACGGTATCCTTGTGCAACGGCCGGATCATGTGGGTTCGCAACAGCGAGGTGTCGATGCGCCCGCCGTCCGCGTCCAGCATCGAGGCCATGCCCCAGCCACGCGCCACGTGTGCATCGGTGTCGATGTCGATCGCCGTCATGCCGATGCTGTTCGTGTAGTCTGCGCATCGGGAAAGCGCCTGGACGTAGCACTCGATCGTGCCGCCGGTGATCGGCCTGCCCAGCCGCCCCATGCCCTGCGCAAGCGAGTTCACCACGGTCGTCACGACGTCGTCGTCGAGATACTCGTATGGCCTGCCCTCAAGGACCAGCGCCTCCAGCCCCGGCTTCATACCGTAGGCGTAGGCCCGGTTGGTCTGGGCGTTGTATTTCCCGCGATCGTGGAGCGACAAAAGGTAGCGTAGCGGTCCTTCGAAAGGCAGTCTCGTCTCGTGGTTCACCGGACACGCGAAGCCCGGTGCAACCGACCACGTCTCCGCGACATCGGCGGGCACCCCCGCGATCGGATAGACTCCGGCGCCGGGGTTGAAGCGGACGATGTCGACGAGCGGGCGGTCCCACATCGCAACGTCCTCGATGAGGCCGGTTTCCGGGTCGAACACCTTAAACTCCTTGCTATCAGGCTTGGCGCGGCAGTCCCGGCGCTTGCCAGGCCCAAGAATACGCAGTAATTATCGATAGGTTTCTGCGCTGGAAAACTGAACGTGGCTCAGATGCACTCAGACGTAGAAACTCGTAAAATCCGTATATCTATTTGAACATCTTCAGAATCTGCTAGTGTTAAACCGTCTTATACTAGAGAACCGTGTTCAAGATGTTCATTTTTAGGTTGTGGTTCTTATGGATATTTGCGGGCTTCACGGCCTGCGACAGGCTGATGCGCACTGTTACGAACATGCTGGTTGCGAAATTTGTGTTCATTTTCCGCCGCCACTGACATTCCCGGTCATGCGAGCGAGCAGTTCGGACTTGCGCCCGCAGATATGCTTGCCAACCTTGAACAGCGGCAAGGCGCCGCTCTTCGCGAAATCGTAGATTTCGCGCTCCCCGAACCCGGTGAATTCGGCGAGCCGCTTCGCTCCCTTGAGCAGGTCATCAGACAACGACATTCCATTCCTCCAATCAAACGATATTGATATTACGATGGCAATGTAGCGCGCCATTGCCGGTTGTTCAATACCAACGTAACTTCAATATGGTTTTTGCCGGCTGGTTCAGTCTGGCTCACGCTCCCGCACGTCTTCCGCGGGTGTCGAAACAGATGTCAGCGTCACTGGGGAAGCAGCGGCAGAGAGAAAATGGAGAGCGTTCACCTGCGTCGGGTCAATCCTCCGCGAGCTCGATCCACACCGGGGCATGGTCGCTGGCCTTCTCCCAACCCCTAACATCCCTGTCGACCTGCGCGTCCTTCAGGCGCCCGGCGAGCGGCGGGTTGAGGAGCAGGTGATCGATGCGAAACCCGGCGTCGCGACCGTAGGCATTCCGGAAATAGTCCCAGAACGTGTAAATCCTCTCGCCCGGATGGAGCGTGCGCAACGCGACGGTCCAGCCCCGATCGACCTACCGTGCGAATGCCGCACGCACCACCGGCGCGAACAGTGCGTCGTCCAGCCAGCGCTCCGGCTTGTAGACGTCGAGGTCGGTCGGCATCACGTTGAAGTCGCCCGCGAGCATCACCGGGAGGCCGCTAACGATCAGTGTGACGGCATGGCCGATCAGCCGCTCGAACCACCGCAGTTTGTAGTCAAACTTCGGGCCCGGCCTCGGATTTCCGTTCGGCAGGTATAGCGCGCCGACGATCACGCCGTTGACCGCCGCCTCGATGTAGCAGCTCTGCACGTCATCGGGCTCGCCGGGCAGCCCGCGCCGGGTCTCGTTGATCGAGCCCGCCCGGCTCAGGATGGCGACGCCGTTCCAGCTCTTCTGCCCGTGCCAGACCGCGTCGTATCCCGCATCGCGGATCGCCGCTTCCGGGAACCGCTCGTCCAGGCTCTTCAGCTCCTGCAGGCACACGACGTCCGGCCGGGATTTCGCGAGCCAGCGCAGCAGGACCGGAAGCCGGCCGTTGACGCCGCTGACGTTGTAGGTGGCGATCTTCATCCGCTTTCAACGCGATGCGACGTCATCGGTCCCCGGAGTCCCCATCCTTCCTCTCGCGCGCCCACTCGGCGTCGCTGTTCGCCTCAGTCTCGGCCGAGAACATGCGCCAGCTGCCCCGCTGCTTCGCAATGTGCCGCTGGATGATCATGTGCTGCACCTCCTCCCCGTCCACCAGTTCCGCGTGACGACCATGCTGGGCGGCCTGATGGAGACGCCTGGACTGGGCGACAATCCGTGCTTCGTCCTCGGGCGACATCGTTTTCCCGATTGGCTTGCGGTCGCGCCAACCGGGCATACGTCCATCCCAGAGCCCAGCCACCAGACCCTGATGATCGACTGGTGGCCGGTCGGCCAGCGTGAACAAACCCTTCGACTTCAACACCTCCGGCAGGTTAGCGAAATGGGCGTTGAGGACCGCGAGGTCCGCTTTCAGATCCGGCCCCCAGACGAACCGCTGGCGATCGTTCAGAAAGAGCGGTGCCGCGGCGCGATGCAGCTTGTCGCCGGAGACGAAGATGTCCGCGAAGGGGAGATAGTGGAGGTAGCTGATGTCCACCCGGTTGCTCGGCCGCTGGTCGGAGATCAGGCCGTTTGACAGGCAGAGCTCGAAAAACAGGTCCACTTCCAGGCAGTGCGCCGCGTAGGGGGCATATTCGCGCAGGGACGGAGCGCCGGCGATGCGCCATCGCCGGATGATCTCGGCCAGCGCGTCGGACGGCATGTCCAGAAGGTCGTGCGCGAGCAGGACGGACCGATAGTTCTGCCCGCCGGCATCAACCATTCGCCGGGCCAGATCCCGGGCCGCGCGATGGGACTTGGGCCGATCCTCCCGGCGCATCAGGGCCTTATACGCCTTGGCGATCGCCGGAAGGTCGATCGCCGCCAGGCTCGCTCGCCAGTGCTGCGCGAACCGCCTTTCGACGTCGAGGAACCGACCGTCCTGCCACCGATCGAAGGCTTCGCGTTCCGGGGACTTGCGATAAACCACCCCGGCCTTCCCCTCCACCCGGACCGGTATGCCTCCAGCAACGGCTGGCCGGTGATCGAACTCATCGCGGCGATGACCTAGCAGGTCGTCCAGCACCACCTGCTGATGGTATGTGTTGACATAGCTGTGGGCGACCGGAGTTCGTTCGGCCAAGCCACCCACGACCTGCTCCGCGGTGCGGCCCCTCTCGGTCGCCTTCGTCAGGTCCGCCATCGTCTCCACGAAGAACAGCGGCGTCACGACGCAGCTGAACATCTGATCGAGGATTACGGCCTCATCCACCGACAGGCTCTGAAGGAACGACTTGTCGAAGATGAGCATCGGACCCATCGGATCAGATGGCCCCGAGCAACGACGACCGCGTGCGTGATCGCCTCGGACCTGTCGCCCCTCTTCTCTTCAGATCCTCATGAACGCGCGTGATGGTCATGACGATCAGATCGTCACCCGAAGCGCCGATATCAACGGCCCAGCGGTCGCTGATCCGCCCGGATTGGCGTCGGGCCGGGTGGCGCGAATGTTTGGCAAGTCCTAGATCGGTCGCTCACCCAAGGCGGAATTCAAATGGCCCGTTGCGTATATTGCCTCCATACACTGGTCCCGAAGGACGAGCGCGAGAGCCCGCTGAATCCATCCCTGGAGCACTTCATCCCCTGGTCGCTCGGCGGCAGCAACGGCTTCGCGACTATGGACGCGTGCACCGAGTGCAACAGCACGCTCGGCGACACGGTCGACGCGGCGACGATCAACCAGCCGCTGCTTGCCATGATCCGGCAGCAGTTCGGCATCACCGGCTACAGTGGCAACGTCCCGGACGTCGTGATGCCGATGCGCTCGATGGACACGAACGAGCCCGGTCGGATGACCATCCCACCGGTCGGCGAGGTCGAATACCATCACAAGCCAGTGGTCGTCCGTCAGCCACATGCGCTCGGCGAGGAACTGTTGGTCGTGGGCAGCGAGGACGACGTCCGCAAGATCGTGCAAGGCATCGCCGACAAGGAGGCGAAGCGCGGACGACGCCTGGTCGACCCTTCCTCCGGTCAAACGATCGACCTGGATGACTCCATCGCCAGCGCGGAGCGGGAAATCACTGATCTCTACCGGGCGCGAACGGTGATATCGCTGCCGCCGATCTACCGGACGATGGCCAAGGCCGCCTACGGTCTGGCGCATCACATGTTCGGCTGGCGCTGGACCGGCTCGTACGACGCCGCCAGTCTTCGCGACGCCGCCCGGGGATTGACCAGCGACGACGACGTCGTCGCGATGATGCAGGGCATCAGGACAGAGTTCCGTGACAAGCTGCCGCTACCCGCCGGCCAGCAGGACCACCACGTCGTCGCTTTCGTACCGGGCGCCTCGCCGTCGATCTTCGTCTCGCTGTTCGGCGAGGCGCTCTTCACGGCCCTCATTCCGGTAACCGTCAGCGACGAGGCGACGGAGCTTGGCATCTGCGAGAACAACCGAGCGATGGTCGCGATCGATCCGCGGTCCCGAGCCGCAACCTGGACCGACTTCCTGACCTACGTGCAGCATCTGCAGCAGTGATTCCGCCGTGCCGAATGGCAATAATTCGAACCCGATTGGCCGGACGGCCGATCAGACCCGGAAGAAGACGGCAGCCAACGGTCGCCAGCCTCAGCGCGCCGACATCTCCATTTTTGATGATGGATCCCGAATTTCTTCCAGGTGTCGGCGCAATGCACGGAGCGCCGGCGCGCCGGATGACAGCGCTTCGAGTGGCGTGACGTTCTCGTCCTCGTAGCCGACGCCTGTCGAGCGCAGCCAATCCGCGACCTCGGCGTCGGGGACGAGCCGCCAAAGCAGCGCGTCGACGTCGCAGGCGAGGCGCATCCGCGCCTCGGCATCCGGACCGACGCCGCCGACCACCTCCACCAGCGACCGGCCCGACCAGTCGCCCGGTAGCCCCAGCAGTCCGGCAGCCGCCCGCGCGTCCAGCGCCCAGCGCGCCGCCACGCAGGCGAAACGCGCCCGCGCGCCACCGAGATCGTCCATCGCACAACCGTCCATTAGGAGGACTCCATGAGTATTTCTTTTACTTATAAGTCAACTCTCCAACGGCAGAGCGGGTTCCGCTTCTCCCCCCGATACGGGTCATTGGCGTCGTGGCTCGGGCCGTCCTATAACCCGCCCATGACCACCGCCTCGAACGAGAACCATCAGCACGTTCCGATGCTCCTCGCGATCGGCAGGAGAGTGCAGCGGCTGCGCGAGCAGGCCGACATCAAGCCTGCCGACTTCGCGCGGTCTGCCGGATTCAGCCAGCAATACCTATGGCGGCTCGAGAACGGGCAGCAGAACGTCAACGTGAAGACGTTGGCACGGCTGGCGCTGGCGCTGGACATGCCGATGGCGGCGATCCTGCAGGGGATCGAGCCAGACCCCGTGGCGCTGGAGAAGCGGCCCTACGTGAAGAAGACCGACGGCTAGGTCAGATGCCGGCCAGCCAGGCGGCCGGGATCGGCTCGGCGGGCGCGTCCGCCGTGATAATCGACCAGTCGACGACGTTGGGGATCACGCTGCGGATCGGGTATTCTCGGCGCTCGAACAGGTCGTGGTGGACGACTGTCGCCAGCGGCCGCCCGACCGCCCCGACGGCCAGCGTATCGGGAATAGACCCGCGGACCCACAGCTCGATGACGCCGTGCGCGCCATAGCAGGCGGCGTCGCCGAGATGGAACTCGGGCTGAAGGGAGTCGCGCTCCATCGTGATGCCGAGCCGGAGGTCCGGATCGTCCAGGCTCGAGGACGGCACGCGACCCCACAACCCCTTGACTGCGTCCGTCGACGGACGCCTGGCCTTCGCGCCGACGCCGGGGCGACTGGTCCGCATCCGCCACTTGTCGCTCCATCCGCCCGCGGGCCTCATCCGGCGCATCCGATCCTGCATGTCGATGCCCCGCAACTCCGCGAAGTCGATCAGGATGGGCGAAACGCGCCGCAGGATCAGCCCGGCGTAGGTGCGGAAGAGCCGCAGGCGCTCCTCGTTGAACCGGCGTTCCGCCTTGACGCGGGCGCGGTTCTGATCGGGCGTGAGCACCGGCGGCCAGGGCACATCCTTCGGGATCGGTTCGTCGATCATGCGGCGGCCGGCTCCGCCACCGGCCACGGTGCCTCGGACAGAACCGGCAGTTCGATCAGCGCCTCCAGCAGCACGGCCGTCGCGCGGCAGTCGTCGTGGTTGTATTCCTCGATCCGGCGACGGACGGCCGCCGATCCGGCCTCCAGCCACTCGTGGAACCAGGCGATGCTGGCAGCGCCGGACGCGTCGCGGTCGCGCCAGTTGAAACCGAGCCACTTCGCGAGCGGCTTGATGCCCACGCCGTTGGTCGGCCACTCGGTCAGCGGCTGCACCGCGTCGACCAGCAGGTCGGTCGAGCGCGCCCGCGAGAACAGCGCCTCGACCTCCTCGGCGGTGCACACCTCCGGGTAGCGCCGCGCGAGCACGCGGTAGCTGGTGCGCTCGAAGCGGCTGTAGTGGAAGACGTGGCCGCCTGCGGGCGAGTTGAGGAACGCCCAGGCCTCGGCGAACGCCCTTCCCTCGTCCTCGGGACGCTCCGCGAAGAAGGCGTGATACTCCTCGCGCCCGTCCTCGATCACGACGACGCCGTGAAGATATACCAGGCCATCGCTCATCGGATCGCTCTCGAGGTCGAGGTGCAGTTCGCGGTCGTAACGCCGCAGGCCGAGCGGCGCACGCGCGAACGGCTTCGCGCCCGAGGTCGACAGAAGGCGCGCGCGGTCGCGGAAGCGGAGCAGACGGCTGCGGCCGAGGCCGGGTACCGAGGCGCCGCGGACCTGCGCGTCGGACAGCGCGGCGAGCATCGGTACCGTAGGCGCGAGCGGCTCGACCACGTCGCGGAGCGCGCGGCCGAGCCCGGCGACCAGCGTGACGTCGGACGCCGCGTCGAGTTCGGCCCGGCAGACGCCGCGCCAGTGGCACATGCCGCACGCGGCAGACAGCGCCGGCCTGGTGACCGCCGTCCCCTCGACGATCGACCTTGCCCAGTCGACGAGGCCGTCTACCTCGTCCGCGATGCTCGGACGGTCGCCACGCGGGGCGGTCAGGTCATACCAGACGGGACGCCCGTCGCGGCCGACGACGAAGGCGCGGTCGGGATCGCCGAGACCGAGCTCGCCCAACAGCGCGCCGTAGTGCCCGACCTGCACCGCGTATTCGCGGTTGGGCCGACCAGCGGGATCGAATGCCTGACCACTCTTCACGTCGCCAACGCTCCAGCCGGCCTCGTCCAGACGCAGCAGGTCGGGCACGCCGACGCGATCGCCGGCCTCCAACCTGCCGCCGACGATCCAGTCGGGGCGGTCGTCCATCGCGGCGAGCGTGGCGCCGAAGCGGACGCCGGCGGGCAGGTCGCGCAGATCGACGACCGTGCCGGGCAGCGCCTCGACGATCGCATCCTCGTGCACGCAGCCCTGGTCCCACAGCATCCGGACGAAGTCGGACACCTCGTCGCGGCGCGACGCGTCGCCGTTGACGTCGAGGTCGGCGCGGCGCTCGCACAGCAGCAGGTCGCGCACCAACGTGCCGGTGATCGCGGCGGTCATCAGAAGAGCCCCGCGCCGTCGGTCACACCGAGCGGCATCGCGACGCGCACCTTGGTGCCCTTCGGCCCGGTCTCGATAGTGATCTCCCCGCCGCCGCGCCGGACCAGCTCGGCCACGATGTGGCGACCCATGCCGGTCCCAGCGGTCGGGGCGTCCGGCCGCATGCCGGGCCCGTCGTCCAGGACCGCGAGCCTGACCTCTTGCGCGTCGCCGCGGAGGACGACGGCGAGCAATCCGGAACGGTGCTCGAGCGCGTGCCGGATGCCGTTGTGGATCAACTCGCTGGCGACCATCATCATTCGGCGACCCGTCTCTCCGTCCACCACCATCTCGACGAGGTCGAGGCTGAGCGTGCTCCAGCCCGCACTCTCCCGTGACGCGCGCAGGCCGTCGCACAGCTCTTCGATGCCGCGCCGCAGGTCGAACGGCGCGGTCGGCACGATAGCGAGCGCGCGGACGACCCCGGCGAAGCCCTCGAGCCGCTCGATCGCCCGATCGACCATCTCCGGGCGGCGGACGCCTCCGCGCCCGGACTTAACGAGCCGCATCGCGGCGATCGCCGCCGACACCTCGTTGGCGACCCGGTGCGAGGATTCGACGAGCAGGAGCCCCTCGTCCGAGAGCGCCGGGACCACCCGGTCCCATCCTGCCTCAACTGCGCGTCGCGATACCATCCAGATCCCTTTCGCTGTGACGAAGTCCAGATATGCAACTTTGACTTATAAGTCAAGTCACGCCATTTGCCGCAGTGATCGGCGGCATCGACAGCCGTCCGCTGCCGCCGGGGATCATCTCAATGAAGTGAAGGTGCCCTCGAAAGGCGAGGGAAAAACGCACCGCGACCACGCGGGCTTGGAGTTCCTTGAAATGCAGCGATACGACTTCGACCAGATCGACCTGTTCCTCTCCGCCGTCCTGCGCCTGATCGATCCGCACCGAGCGCTCCTCGCGGCGGCAAGGCCTTATGTCAGGACCGGCGGCTCGTCGCCCGACATGCTCCAGCCGGTCGCAGGCGGAAAGCGCGCTAACGAGGTGCACGCCGATCTGATCCACCTCGTGTTCGAGGCGGGCCGGGAAGCCGAGGGTCCCGTCAACGTCATGGTCGCCATGGAACGCGACCGGGTAATCGGCATCCGGACCGAATGCCGCTTCTGGCTGAACGAGCGCGGCGAGCCGTTCCTCATCGCCCGGTGCGGCGGCAAGTTCGCGACGATGAGCTTCGATCCGGAGGGCATGGACTCGCAGCCCGGCGTTCCGGTGGGCGACCTTGAGCCTGGATCTAGCGAAAATCCGCATCGACCGCATACCCTCGATCGACCAGCGTCGCGGCGATCACCGCGAACTCGTTGTGGCAATTCTGCCATGCATGGAACCGAGACGAGACAGCGATGTCCCAATATCGAGTAAGCGTGTCCCGGCTGCCCATGTATGGGTACAGCACACGCAACGCTAGGCGGACGTCTGTCGTTGCCATCGCCTCGCTGTTGGGTCGGTACGCCGCGTCCTTCAGCACGCGCAGCGCCAGATTCATCAGGATCGTTTCGGCACGCTTATGGCGAAGCGCGACCTCGTCCTGACTGAACGGCAACGCTTCGACATGCGTGTTCCTGCTCAAGCATCCTGAGCGCCAGCACCACAATCCGGCTCGCACATCTTCCCAGTCGAGGCTCGACCGGTGGAACGAGCAGTGCTTGATCAGCACCTCGCGGTCGATCATCCGCACGTGCCCGCACTTCTTGCACGTAACGCGCACCGCAGCCTCGATCCGCCGCAGATCCGTCAGGGATTTGATGGCGCCGACCATGGCGCGCTTGAAGCACGCCCGCCCCTGATTCGGCCAGAACATTGTGAGAACAAACGGTCCGCTATATGTGTCAGGCGGCACGAGTCGCTCAAGGAAATGATCATGCCTGACCTTTCACGCTACCAGCCACAGTCCGAGCCGTTCGGACGTTGGCTCATCGCTCAGCGGGAACGCGGAGATTGGATCGATGGCCTAGCCGCGGCCGCTCGCGCGGATCGATCCTTCCCGAAAGACGGTGATCCAGAAAAGGTTCGGGCGCATCTTCGCGCGCAGCAGGCGGATGGGGATGTGTTCCAGGCCGTTGATGACGCCGAGCTTGATTGGCTGTCCTACTGATGGCGGCGACGGCCCGTGTCGGCTGTGCTCAGCGAATGACCTTGATGCGCTCACCGAAGAACTGGCGGAGGAGTTGTGGGATAGCCGACGGCATGCCACGCTCGACGACTGGGAGTGGAAGGACGCGAGTCCGATATGGAAGACGACGTTTCGTGACTTGGCAGAGACGGCGATCGTTGCACTAGGCGCGCGGCATCAAGAGCGCCTGTGACTATTCCGAAGCCGAAGGAGTTGCGTGACATGCTCGCGCAGATTCTTGAAGGCGCGGCCGGAGCCACCGCCGCTGACTGGTCGCGCGCTATCGGCGACGTCCATAAGCTGCCGACCTGGCTAACGTGCGGTCGACCTGGACAACGCAATCGACAGGTAACATCTATGTGACCAACCTGCAGCGTCCCGATGGTCAGACCGCGTCCCCGGCCGCCTTGGGCCTGCGCTTGATGAACACTCGGAGGTTGTCGCGCCTCTCCACTTCAAACGCCTGCGACCTTTCGACGAGCGACACGAGTTTCGCGCAACCGTAGGTTCTAGGGTCGAAGTCGGGTTTCAGCGCAAGAAGCCGACTTCCCGCCGCAGCCAAAGGATACCATCCGTCGAAGTCCTCCAGCTGCCCGAGGGCGGCCTCGATCAACGGAACCGCAGCCGACGCAGATTGCTTGGTCGCACTCACCGGCTTCACTGGCGAAGTGTCGGCGGAGCTTCCCTCGGATGGGAGCGCAGCCGGACCGAGGTTCTCGGTATAGATGAACCGCTTGCAGGCCTGGCGGAAGCTCTCGGGGGTCTTTTGCTCGCCGAAGCCATAGACGTCGACACCCTGCTCGCGGATCCGAGCGGCAAGCCGCGTGAAGTCGCTATCCGACGACACTAGGCAGAAGCCGTCGAACCGGCCTGCGTGCAGCAGGTCCATCGCGTCTATGACTAGAGCGATGTCGGAGGCGTTCTTGCCGACGGTGTTGGCAAAGTTCTGATGTGGCATGATGGCGTGGGTCGAGAGCACGTCGGACCAGCTCTTCAACCGGGTCCCGGAGAAATCACCGTAGATCCGACGCACGCTGGCCTCGCCTATGGTCGCAATCTCCTCGAACAGGCCAGCGGCTATGCGTGGAGAGGCGTTGTCCGCGTCGATGAGGACGGCCAGCTTCAGGGGACGTTCGTGTTCTGTTGCCATCGACGGACTATGACCGATGCCGTTCCTTTGTCACCTGCCCGGTGGATCGGAAACGCAAAGCGTAGGCCCGAGCATCGACGTGCTGCCTGAGCTCGCCTTCAGCTGAGTTCCGGCAATGGGTCACGATCTCAATGGCAAAGACGCGACGGCGCAGGACGGTGGCGCGACGCGTGCCGAGGTGTCGGCGCAGATCGCCGCGTTGCCGCCTCACAGGAGGCCACCCATCCACGAACTCGGGAGGCGGTCGCAGGCGGCCGAGCTTTGGTTCCGCGCCATGCGGCCCGACGAGGGTGGACGTAACGGAGCTTCTCGGCGCCCGCGGGGCGGCAAACCGCCGCGGTCCCGCTGATCCTCGAGACCACCGATGGCCGCACGCAGATCATAGCGGCGTCGTCCCCGCTGGCGATGTCCCTCGGTCTCCTGAGCATGATAGCCGGCTCCAAAAACTAGGACAGCGCCCGCGAACCCGCGGCGCATGCATCGTCCGAACGCCGCTTGAGCCGCAAGCACCGCCGCGGCGGAGGCTCGCGCTCCCGGTGCCCCAGGCACCCTTCTCGGATTCCCTGTCGGTGTGACCAACAGGAGACTGGAAAATGAACTCTTCGAATCTCGACTTCTGCTCGCGCGGCATCCGCGCAGCGCACCATCCGCCGCGCCGGTCGGCGATCGACCTTCGGGCCGCCGCAATCTGAGCGTGCACCATGCCGTGCGCGTCGACACGCAATCCACCGGCGCCTCCGAACTCCTACCAGCCGCGACCGCCATCGGCGCGCATAGGCACTGCGGTGTCGTCCGAGGTGCGAAGCAGGGTGAACGGGAAAATCGAATCCGCGAACGGCGCCCAGCGCTTCGCTGCACCAACCAGGGAATCATGAGATGAAGAACGAAACGGAAGAAATGCTCAAGGCGCGACATGCTCTGCAGGAACTGTCGGCGTCGGATCCCGCCGTCAGCAGCAACATGCTTCGATACGTGGCCGCCTACAGGATCATGCTGACCGGACGTCGCCGCGGCGAGCAACGCCAGCACGACCCCAGGATCAGCGGCGGCTTCGTTCTGACGCATGGCGAGGAAGCTCTCTGCGCCGCAGCCGACCGCCTCAACGGCACCGACTCTATCTACATCGCATTCGACGTTGATGATGGTGCAGCACCACCCGTCGCCGCAGGGATCTTCCGTAGGGAAGGAGAGCAGATGATGGTTTACGGCGACTGTCGGCTCTGGTCTCCCGCCGACGACGGCCGTTCGCTGCTCGTTCCGGTCGGCGGCAAGTACGTCGGCTACTTCGCACATCGCCCCGGCAAGCCGCTCAAGTTCGTCGATGCCGCCCTGCCCGGCGACTTCTCGGCGGGCTGCCGCCGTGCCAACGCGCGGATGCAGCGCCTGCTCGCTTCCGACGAACTGCGCGAACGGAACGGCGGGGGCTACCTAAACATCGTCCGCAACGATGGTCCGGGCATCTCCGTGAAGGTGACCCGCGTGGCGGCCTGACGACCAGGGTGGCCGCCTCGGCGGCCACCAACACTCCTGAAGTGGAGGAACGCCTGCGCCGAGGGAGTTCACCGCCCGTCGGGCACCCTGAGGAGCCGTGGTCGGGGGAGGCCGAAACGCCGGATCCGGCGAAATTCACCTTTCCTGCGCGCACGCACGCGCGATTCAACAGAGGTTATAAAGTAGTGGAATTTGCTAGAGGGGAAAATAGATTGAATCGCTCTTACGCCCCAGCGGAGCTTACAAGCTCGAGTCCTAAGATTCTCTTAACGCGATGCCTGCAGGCATCGCTTTTCCCCTCCTCCCTGATCTTCGAATCCATTCATTCTCATCGGGCTCTGTCTTGATACGCCGCGCGCGCGCGCGCGCGACCGCCCTGAGCGGCTTGCGGCTTCAGCAGGTGGCAGACGCCACAGCCGAGATTAGGAGTCTTCATCCGAAGCCGATCAATGCTGGCCTCGTCCGGTTGACCACCATCAGGGGACGCGGATTTAAAGTGATCCGCGTCCCCCTAGATGAGCGCCTGATGGCGCAGCCCGCCCGGCCGGTCGAGGTCGGGCAGGATCAGGTGCGCGTCGGATCGCGGCACCGCGCACGGCGCACGCGGGCCCGCGGCCTCGCAAGTCCGATTTTCCGAAGGCCGCTCTCGCTGCGGCCCACGAGCTGACGAATGATCCGTTGCGGCGCTGACGTGAACATCATGATTCCTTTTCCCCATTCCATGGGCACTCATCCCGTTTTCCGATCACATCGCGATCTCGAGACAGCCGTTGCGGCGGCGATCGGCACCCGTGGGCGGGTTGCCAGAGGTCGGCCCCGCAGGGCCTGACCCACAACTCGGTCGGACGCGGTTCACACCGCGCCGGCCCCCTCAGGAAAGCGCCGGAGATCCGGCTCCGTTAGTCGTCGGCGCCACAACCGCCGCGCGGCTCCACGCGCATGGACCAGAAGAGACAGGTTCGAACATCCCAACTGCGATTCCCGCAGAATGTGGAAAAATCAGAAGGAAGAACAATGCAAAGAAAGATGACAGGTTCGGACATCGTAGCAAGTCTCGCGAAAGGCCGTCCCTGGTGGCAATTGCGGGCAAGCGACGTGCAGCCTTGGGTCCAGTCGCTGCACCATTCGGCTGTCCAGGAGCTAACCAGTCGAACCGAATGGATCGGCGAAGCCTGGGACGGCAAATCGGACATCCAGGTAGGCAGCTCAGCTGTCCTCGGGTCCGAAGTCGCCTCTCTGTTGCGCAAGCTGCGTCGCGGCATCAAGGCGGCTCGGCTGGACGTTGTGGGACAGCCGGATAGCACCAGCATCCGTCAATGTTACGGGGCTACGCGTTCCGCCCTGATGCTCGTCGTCGATATCGACCTCGGAGACGTCGTCCTACCTCTTGGCATCTGGGAATGGCAGCTCAGAGATTCCGAAAGGCCGTCGATCTCCAAGATCGCGGACAACATGCTGTCGATCATCGGACATGCCCTCTCGATGCGCGACCGGCTCATCCAGCGGGAATTTCGCCTGAGGAAGGCGTTGCAAGAGACAGTTGCCAAGATCGGCACAGGGGTTGCTCCGCTCTGGCTGCGGATGAACCCCTTCCCTATCAACGAGAACCCAAAATATCTGATCGCCTCGCCATATTTGATGTGCATCATATCATTAAACGATTGCCTAGAATGGACGCCAACCGGTGACGAACAGATCACCACGGTGAGAGACATCCGCAAGCAATACCGTTGGCTTGCCCGGTATCATCGACCACGGGCCCAAACACTTGATCGACTGGTCGCCACCGGCTCCCAGGGATCAATCGACGAGTTGTCGCTTGCGATCATCGCTGCGCAAGGGCTGAACCCGGGCGATGTGTTTCGCCTGGCACACCAGGAGGCGCTCACCGACCGCCGCGGAAGTGTTCAGTTTCATCGTCCTGATCGACCGCAGGATGCTTCGCACAGAGATCAGTTGTACTACAGGGACGGCAGGCTCAAGATCATCATTGGTTTCGACGGCGGAGTCTACACCTCCGACGTTCTTTCGGTTTGGGGCGACTTTCCAGAAACCGTTGCTCACGCCGCCAGAGGCAAGCGGCTCGACCAGTTCGTTGACCACGCCGCCTTCCGGGAAACAGGGATCGTTGTGAAAGTGGCGGAGACTCGCCAGGGCGCTCTGGATCTAAACCATCGGCTCCGTTCCATCTCGATCGAGGAGGCCGAACGCCGCTGGATGCTGGCCGCAAAATG
Source organism: Sphingomonas sp. TF3 (assembly GCF_003985085.1). Classification (NCBI taxonomy): domain Bacteria; kingdom Pseudomonadati; phylum Pseudomonadota; class Alphaproteobacteria; order Sphingomonadales; family Sphingomonadaceae; genus Sphingomonas; species Sphingomonas sp. TF3. The sequence continues at coordinate 121,058 of NZ_RWKS01000010.1, forward strand.
ACCATCGGGTTCGCATTCGTGGCCTGAGCCGTTCCCGAGCCGGGCGGATCAGAACGGATCAGCCCGGCCGGCGTTAACCGAACAACGAAACCCATTGGTATGTCCGCTTGAATACGGTGTCCTGAGCAATCAGAGGGCCGGCTTTGCAAGACATCGATAAGGCACGCGCCGTTCGCGATATCATCCTCGCTGAAGAGGATAGGGTCGAAAGGACCAGCGTTGACATCGATGGCGCGGAATATCCGTGTTGGGAGATTCGGGGCGAGGGCTGGCGCGCGCTCGTCAGCAACCTCTGGGACCTCCACACGGCCGCCTGCCGCGCCCGCGGCGAGAGCCAGAACGAGCGCCAGAACGTGATCGGCCATGAACTGCTCGAAGTCTACCAGGGCGACTCGCTGGTTGTGAACTTCGCGTACGAGATCGGCGGCAGCGATGAGCATCTCTTCGAGTTCGTGGGCGGAGCTTGGGAAAGCGCATTCGACCTGTCCGGCCATTGTTCAACCACTCGGCTGAGCGCAGCCGCCTAAGATCGACGTGCGCCACCGGCGTCGAGCATAGGTTCGACGCGCTGGATGGTTCAGAAGCGCCCCGCAGAGTCTCGAGTGGGAAGGAGTACCTTCTCCGGTTGGAGAAGGCGCCGCTCGCAGACGGCCGTCACTGAACTAGCAAGTACATACAAGGGACGACACCGACCGGTTCGAACGATTCGTTCGGCTGCCGAAACGGCCATTCTTTCCCATTTCCTTTGTTCGGAGACGGACTTCCAGGCTTCTTCGTCGGCGGTTCGAACGAAGGAAATTGGGGCGCCTTTCGACGGTTCGCTTCACAACGTTCCGAGGCAGCCTCTGTCAGGAGCATGTGTTCGCGGTGACGGCTCTGAACAGAATGCCCTGGCCGATATCTGCCGCGGCGGTCACGCCCCGTTTCCGGTCGTTCACAGCATCTCTTCGTATCCCAGCTTAGGCCGTCCGTTCTCGCGATGGCACTGGTGCCGCTGATCTCTAAGCCGATGACGCTGTTTGGGACGAAGCCGTCGTTCGCAAGCCTGATGGCCGAAGTCGGCTTACCGTAGGAACGGACATTCGCGGAGTTGATGGCATCCTACTCCCGAACGAGTAGGTCTGAGCGGTAGCGCTCCGACCGCTGTGGCAGCTAATCGCCCGACGCGGTCAGTTCCGAGACTTTGGTCAAACACGCTCAAGATACTACGTGCGCGAAGTCAACTCGTGCCTGCCGCCGATTATTTATAGCCGCTCGCACCCTATCTTCTGACCTGAGAATAATTCGAACGAGGTTCCACACGGCGCCCCCAATTTCGCAACACTATTTCGATTCGGCGATAGCAACACGAAGGCGGGCCAGAGCGTAAACCGTCTTCAGCGTAGGAGCTTTCACGCCGGTCAGTCTGGTAATCGACAGCAGCGAGCTATGCAGCAGCTCCAGTTCATTCGGCCGGCCACGCTCGAAATCCTGGAGCATCGACATCTTGTGATGCGTGCCGCGCAGCGTGCGATTGAGCCGGTCGCGTGGCGAAACCGTGATCTCGACCCCCAACGCCCGGCCTATCGCGTCGGACTCCTCGAGCATGGCGTGAACGACTTCGCCCGCGCCGTCGCTCGATCCGATCTCTCCCAACCGCGCCATCGTCAGGATCGCGACAGGGTTCCAACACATCGAATTGGCGAACTTCACCCAGACGTCGCCGTGGATGTTGTCGCTGATCGGCGCCTCGATCCCGGCCGCTTCCAGGATCGCGCTGAGCTTTTCGACCCGGTCGCTGCGCTGCCCGGTCAGTTCGCCGAGTGGCATCATCGCCTGTTTGCCGTCGCGTCTGGTCACGCCGGGAGCGTGCGCGTGCACCCCGATCCAATACGGGCAGCCAAGCACCTGTTCGGGCGGCATCACCGCCCGTTGCCGTCCGGTCGGATCGATCCGCGGCAGGCGTTGATCGCGGAAGGGTCCCGTCAAACCGCTCAAGAAATAGTAAGGCAGCGCCGCGATCGGCGGGATGATCGCGGTGTCCGGGCCGATCAGATGGCGGATCTGGTCGAGCACCTCATCGACGTGGTGCATCTTGAGAGTGATGATCACCACGTCCTGCACGCCCAGTTCCGCCGGATCGGCGACGGCGCGGACCGGTACGGTGAATTCCTCCTCGTCGGTGATCACGCGCAGCCCGTTGGCCTGGATCGCCGCGAGCGTGCCGCCGCGCGCGACGACGCTGACCTCGGATTGCGCGCCGCGCACCAGATGCGCGGCGATATAGCTGCCCATCGCGCCACTGCCATAGATGCAAATCTTCATCGGGCTGTTCCTGATTCTCGGACGGAGTCGGCCAGTTCCGCGAGCACCTCATCGAGATGCTCACCGAGCTCCGGCGGCGGAAGACGGATCTCGGGGCGCACGCCGTCGAAGCGGATTGGCGTCCTGAGCAGATGGACGGTCTCGCCAGCGGCATTGGGGATCGTGGCCACCATTGTGTCGCGGACCAGCGGATCGGCGAAGACCTCTGGGAAAGTGCGAACCGGCCCTGCGGACACGCCGCCGGCGTCGATCAGCGGCGTCCAATGCGCGAGCGGATGCGCGGCAAAGGCCGCAGCGATGCGCGCGTCGACTTCCTCGCGGTGCTGAAGCCTGAGCGCGTTGGTTGCGAAGCGCGGGTCGTTAAGCAGCATCTCGTCGCCAAGCATTTCGGCCAGGCTGCGCCAGAACTTGTTGCTGTGGATGAAGACGTACACTTCGCGTCCGTCCGCGGTAGCATAGCTGTTGGCCGGCACCATCTGGCTGTGCGCGTTGCCGCGACGAACTGGCTCGCGGCCTTCGGCGAAGAACGCGCCCTCGCGCGGGATCATCGAGAATACCATCGTCTCGAGCATCGCCACATCGACCCGTTTGCCCAATCCAGTCGTCTTGCGCTCGAGCAAGGCAGCCAGCACGCCGATCGTCGCAAACAGCGGGCTGACATAGTCACCGAGCGGAAAGCCGGTTTTTAGCGGGCCGCTCTCTTCGGTGCCCGTCAACTGCATGATCCCGGAGAGCGCCTGGATCACCGGGTCTACGGCGGGCCGGTCCGCGGCCGGGCTACCGGGGCCGTAACCGCTGACCGAACAATAGACGAGCCCGGGATTGGTCCGCTTCAACGTCTCATAACCAATTCCCAGCCGCTCCATCGTTCCGGCGCGGAAATTTTCTACGACGAGATCGGCGCTGTCGATTAGCAAACGCAGCGTTGCAATGTCCTGCGACGATTTCAGATCGAGCACGATGCTGCGCTTGTTGCGGTTGAAAGCGAGGAAATAATCGGTCGCGTCGCCGACGATGCGGTCACCGAGGTGCCGCGCGGTTTCTCCCTCGGCGGGCTCGATCTTGATCACGTCCGCACCGAGATCGGCAAGCAGCATCGTACTGAGCGGGCCCGCGATCATGTGGGTAAAATCGATGACTTTGATACCGTCTAGCGAAGCCATGTCCGTGAATCCTGTCCTGAAGCGGCCACATAGGCGCACTCGCATGCTGGCCGACCATATGTTTTTCATATTGGCGTTTTAATCCCCGTCGGCGCGACTAGCGGCAAAGGCGCCGCTTGACGCGCCCGAGGAGCGGTGATGAAGATTGCGAGTTACGACGGCGGCCGGATCGGTGCGATCGTCGGCGAAGACATCGTAGATCTCGCCGCGGGCGATTCGGGTGGCGTTTGGCCCCCGACTGCGATGCTGCGCTTCATCGCCAACTTTGATCGCGCCACCGTTGAAGCGCGCATTGCCAGCGGCCCGTGCCGGCCGCTGGCCGAGGTGCGGCTCGACACCCCCGTCGCCTGGCCCAACAAGGTGATCGCCTATCCGGCCAATTATCACGCGCATATCGAGGAGATGAAGGATGGGCTGGTCTCGACCTTCAAGACCGGCGGCCAGGGATTCTTCCTAAAGGCGAATTCCAGCTTGTCCGGCCCGGCAGATCCGATCGTGCTGCCCGCGGTCGTCGGCCGCGAGGTCCACCACGAGTGCGAACTCGCGATCGTCATCGGCAAGGGTGGGCGCGACATCGGCCGCGCTGACGCGCTCGACCATATCTTCGGCTATGCGTGCCTCGTCGACGTGGTAATCCGCGGCCGCGAGGAACGCGTGATGCGCAAGTCGTTCGACAGCTTCTGCCCGGTCGGCCCATGGATCACCACCGCCGACGAGATTGCCGATCCCGCAAACATCGCGCTCGAACTGCACATCAACGGCGCGCTCCGCCAAAGCGCCAACACCCGCGATCTCATCGTCGACATCCCCGAGATGATCGCGATGGCGTCCAGCGTGATGACCCTCTTCCCTGGCGACATCATCGCCACCGGCACGCCCGCGGGCGTGGCGCCGATCACCGATGGCGACGTGCTCGACATCGCCATCGCCGGTGTCGGCGCGATGAGGCTGGCCATTGTGCGGGGTACCGCGGGCGCCCATCCGGTGTGGGACAAACCGGCGAGCTGAACGCCGCGGCAAAATGGAGAGAGAGACATGACCGATCTGACCAAAACACTTGCCGATTTCGCGACGCGCACGCGCTATGAGGACCTGCCCGCGCCGGTGGTGCGCGAATCCAAGCGGCTGCTGCTCGACACGATCGGCTGTGCGATCGGGGCGATCGGCACAGAAAGCGGCGTCATCACCCTCAAATATATCGAAGCGCTTGGCGGGAACCCTCGCGCCACCGTGATCGGCAGCGCGCAGCGCAGTTCGGTGACCTCGGCCGCGTACGCTAATGGCCGGCTCGCCAACGTGCTCGACGCCGACGACACCTTTCCCACCTCGACCCATTTCGGCAATGCCACGGTCTTCTCGGCGCTCGCGCTGACCGAAGACCTTGATCGCAGCGGCGCCGAATTGCTCACCGCGATCGCGGTCGGCTTCGATGTCGGCGCACGGATCGGCAGCTGGATGGGGCCGCCGATGCAGATCGAGAATGGCGAGGTGATCGGCTGGAACGAACTCGGCGGCCCGGCCGCGACTATGACCTGGGCCGCGGTCGGCGCGGCGGCGAGCGCTGCCGGCCTCACCGCGATCCAGGCCAACCACGCCTTCGGTATCGCCGGCGCGAACTCGCCGCAGCCGACTTTGCGAAAATGGGCCGAATCGCCGCGCCAACCGATGTACAAATATGCCGATGCCGGCTGGTGCGCCGAGATCGGCACTTCCGCCGCGATGCTCGCCCGGCTCGGTAGCACTGGTTTCCTCGACGTGCTCGACGGCGAGAACGCCTTCTGGCGCTGGTACGGGTCGCCCGGCCATGACGACGTCGCCTTGCTCGGCAAGCTCGGCGAGGACTGGCAGATCCTTAACACGACTTACAAGCCGTGGCCGTGCTGCCGTTGGATCCACCATCCGCTGACCGCCTTTGCCGGGATCCGCGCCGAGTATGACCTGAAGCCCGACGAGATCGAGCGCATCGTGGTGCGCGCCAATCCGTTCGCGCTGACCCCGATCTTCCGTGACCAGCAGCCCGACGACATGCTCTCGGCCGAGTTCAGCCACGCCCATGCGATGGCGGTGCTGGCGCACGACGTGCCGGCGGGGCCCCGCTGGTATGACGCGGCGACGATGCGCGACCCGGCGATTGCCGCCTTCCGTAGCCGCGTCGAGGTCGCGCCCGAGCCGACTTCGGCCAATATCGGTACGTGGATCACCGGCGGCCAGTGGCGCGGCGTTCCGGGTGGCGTCGATGTCCACGCCCGCGGCCAAGTGTTCAGCGCGACCGCCGACATGTCGCTCGGCGATCCCTGGTCCGAGCCGACGCTCTATTCGGATGCCGCGATCCTCGACAAGTTCCACGCGATGATCGGGCTCGAAATGGCGTCCGCGCAGCATCTGCCCGCGCTGCGCGAGGCCGCCGACCGCTTGGTCGCGGCAGTCGCGGACCTCGAACGACAGTCGAGTGCTGGCGATCTGGCGCGGGCGCTGGCCGATGTATCGGCGCTCGCCAACCGCCACGGATGAATAATATTCTGATACGACGCGCTTCTTCTTGAGAGAGCGCGATCGTATCAGATCATCTGCAAACGGTCTTTCCCTGCAACTCCGATCGCCTCTAGCCCGGTCCTACCATCACCGACGACGTATTCCGGCGCGCCGCCGCACCCGTCGATCGCAGCGTGAGACGAGGGGACGATGACAGAACATACGCCAGTATTGATCGTGGGCGCTGGGCCGATCGGCCTCGCGCTGGCAGGCGATCTCGCCACGCGCGGCACCGCGAGCCTGCTGATCGAGCGCGGCGACGGCGGCATCACACAGCCCAAGATGGACATGGTCGGCGTGCGCACGATGGAATTCGCGCGCCGCTGGGGCATTGCCGACTGGGTGCGCGGCACGCCCTATCCGCGCGACTATCCGCAGGACAATGTCTATCTGGAATCGATGACCGGGTTTGAATTCGGCCGCGAGCCGATCCCGGGCAAGGACCTCGAACCCAAGCCGCCGCAGAGCCCGGAGAAGCGCGAACGCTGCCCGCAGGACATGTTCGATCCGGTCATGCAGCGCTTCGTGCGGCAATATCCGCACACTACCCTGTCCTACGGCACCGAGCTCACTGGCTTCGTCGAGGAAGACGATCGCGTGGTGGCGATACTGCGCGACGTCGAGTCGGGCGACAGCCGAACGGTCACCTGCGACTATCTGGTCGGCACCGATGGCGGCGCGAGTTTCGTGCGCCACCAGGCCGGAATCGAGATGAGCGGCACGCCGGTGCTGACTCACACCGTCAATGTCATCTTCCGCACCGCCGACCTGCCAGCGCTGCATGACAAGGGCCGCGCCTATCGCTTCATCTTCATCGGGCCCGAGGGCACCTGGCTGACGATCGTCGCGATCAACGGGGCCGATCGCTGGCGGATGTCGATCGTCGGCACCGAGGACAAAAAGGAATTTTCCGAGGACGAGATCCGCGCGTTGATCATTCGCGCGGTGGGACGCGAGTTCGACTTCGAGATCGAATCGGTGATGCCGTGGGTGCGCCGTGAGCTGTTGGCCAACAGATACGGAACGAAACGCGTATATATAGCCGGCGATGCCGCGCATCTGATGTCGCCGACCGGCGGATTCGGGATGAACACCGGTATGGGCGACGCGGTCGACCTGTCGTGGAAGCTCGACGGCACGCTGAAGGGCTGGGGCGGCCCGGGGCTGCTCGCCTCCTATGAGATCGAGCGCAAGCCCGTCGCGGCGCACAATATCGCGGAATCCAGCGCCAACCTGAAGCTGATGCTCGCCCCGCGGAGGACGCCGCCGCCAGCCGAGATCTTCACGCCGGGCGCCGAGCATGACGCCGCCCGCGCCGCCTACGGTACCTGGTATAACGATCTGATGAAGCGTGAATGGTACACGATCGGCGTGCACCTGGGCTATACATATGCCGGCTCGCCGGTGGTGGTGTCCGACGGCACCCCCGTGCCGGATCAGCAGACCGCGGTATACGACCAGACCACCATCCCCGGCGCGCGCGCGCCGCATGTGTGGCTAAAGGACGGGCGCTCCACGCTCGACCTGTTCGGTGACGGCTTCGTGCTGGTGCGGCTCGGCAGCGATGCGCCCTCTGGCGCCACGTTGGTCGAGGCGGCGCGGACGGCGGGTGTTCCGCTCAGCGTCGTCACACTCGACGAACCCGAGGCCATCGCCGCGTACCAGCGCAAGCTCGTGCTGGTGCGGCCCGACGGCCATAGCTGCTGGCGCGGTGATGCCGAGCCGGCCAACGCGATGGCGGTGATCGACACGATCCGCGGCGCCGCCTGACCCCAACCGACCGGAGACCTTCCATGGCCACCACGATCGATACTCCCGCCCCCGCCGGCTTCTTCGAGGCGCTGGAGGAGCACGCTTTCTCCCCCGGCTGGGCCAAGCGCGAGCCGCAGATGTGGGGCAAACCCAGGCCGAAATACCGGCCGATGGTGTGGCGCTATGCGGACGCGCTCGCCGCGCTGAGCAAATCGGTGGACTTTGTGTCGACCGAATTCGCCGAGCGGCGCAACCTGATCCTGGTCAATCCGGTGCCGGGCAACATCTACCCGACCTGCCGGCATCTGGTCGCCGCCTACCAGCTGGTCATGCCCGGCGAGACCGCGCGCTCGCACCGCCATTCGCCCAATGCGTTGCGGCTGGTGATGGACGCAAGCCCCGGCATCTACACGTTGGTCGACGGCGTGCGGGTGGACATGGCGCCCGGCGACGTGGTGCTGACGCCGCAATGGATGTGGCACGGCCACGCCAATTACAGCGACCAGCCGGCGTTCTGGATCGACTTCCTCGACGTGCCCTTGGTTCAGAACCTCGAGAACATGTACTTCGAGCATCACGAGGACACGTTGCAGGCGGTGGAGAGCAGCGATCCGGAATCGCCACTGCGCTTTCATGGCGCCGCCCTGGCCGAGAATGTCCGCGCGCAGGGCGATGTCGCCTTCGGACAGGCGCAGATGCCGACCATCGGCCTGCACGCGATCTGCCTCGCTGCAGGCGAGCGGCAGGATCCTGTCGCCCGGATCGACAACAACATCTATGCGGTGACCGCCGGCGAGATCACGGTCGAGGTGGCGCCGCTCGGCACCGTTACGATGACCCGCGGCGACGTGGTCGTCGTGCCGAGCTGGCATCCGTTCAGCCTCGCCGGCGGTGCGGGCGGCGGACAGGTGTTGCGCGTGACCGACGAACCGGTCTTCACCAAGCTCGGCTTTCGCGATGTAGGGCTCGAACGCTAGCCCGCTTTGTCCGGCAGTGCCGCCCGGATCCGGTCGAGCAGCCAGCTCACGGCCGGCCGTGCCCCATATTCCTGATGGTACAGCATCTGGATGTTGAGCGCGGTCGCGGCGTACGGCGGTTCGAACAGCACCAGGTCGAAATTCCGCTCGAACATGCGGGCGATGCTGACCGGCACGAGACACGCGGCATCGGTGCGCGCGACGATCGCCAGCGCCGCGATCGAATCGGGCGCGTGATAGCGCACCTCGCGGCGCAGGCCGGCGTCTCCGAACGCCTCCTCGGTCGCGGCCATGCTGTTCTGGATCACGAGGCGCTCCAACCCCTGCCGCACGTCATAGCTGTCGATGGGATTGACCACCGCGCCGTCGATCAGCAGGTCGACGTGCGGCACCGTGCTCAGCATCTCCAGCGTCGGCTTGCGCCCCGCGGCGGGGTTGCCGACGCGCATTACCCAGACATAGTCGTCGCGCAACAGTTCCTCCGTGATCAGCCGCGGCGGAATCCGACGAAAATTGCCAAGCGCGACGTCGAGCCGGCCGCTGTCGAGATCGTCCACCACGCTGCTGTAGAGCAGCCGAATGTCGAGATTGGCGTGCGGCGCGGAGACGGCGAGGTCCGCCGCAAGCCTCGGAACCAGCATAGTCGAGAGATAGGGCACGCAGGCGATCGCGAACACGCGCTCGCTCAGTTCGGGATCGAAATCCGACGGATTGATCACGTCGGCAAGCTGCGGCAGCAGTACGTGCAACCGCCGCGCCACCTCATGCGCACGCGGCGTCGGCATCATACCGCGGGGGCCCCGGGTGAACAGCTCGTCGTTCATCAGTAGCCGCAGCCGGCGCAGCGAATGGCTGACCGCCGAGGGCGTGATGAACAGCCGCTCGGCCGCGCGCGAGACGCTGCGCTCCTCGTACAGCGCCTCGAGCAGGCGGAACAGGTTGAGATCGAACTTCTGCAAAACACTCATTTCCGTGACTCGACTCCGTGTGAATTTTATTCAGCCAGCCAAGCTCCTATAATCACTCGACGTCAGGTTGGTCGAGCGGTCATGAAGGACCGCGCCATCCGTCGTCAGCGTCGGATGGTCCCAATTAACAGGGCGCAACGCGGGCTATTCCGCGCCAGCGTACCGGCCTGGAGAGGCGTCGCGGCACCCATCGTGGCGGGCAGCTCCTCGCGCCCACAGTGACGAGGTGACTGACATGACCCAATCCGTAGCGATCGTGACCGGCTCGAACGGCAAGACTGGCCAGGCAATCCTCAAGAAGCTCGCCGCTGCGGGCTATCTGCCCGTCGGCCTCGACGTCGCCGCCGAAGGGCTGGGCGGCTTTGCCTATCAGCGCTGCGATGTCACCGATTACGACCAGATCGTCGCCGCGGTCGCCGCGATCGATGCAGCCCACGGCACGATCCGGCTGCTGGTCAACAATGCCGGAGTGTGGTCCGGCAAGACCTTTTTCGAGATCGGGCCCAAGGACTACGACCTCACCTATGGCGTCAACACCCGCGGTCCGTTTTTCCTGACCCAGGAAGTCGCCAAGCGGCTGATCGCGGCGGACAAGACCGGCGTGATCGTCAACCTCGCCTCGATCGTGGCGGGCGCTGGCAGCGGCGTGACCGATTACGGCGGGTCGAAGGCGGCGATCGTCAACTTCACCAAGAGCGTCGCCAAGCCGCTCGGTCCCAAGGGCATCCGCGTCGTCGGCGTGTCGCCGGGCACGATCAACACCGCGATGGGCGAGGCCGTGCCGCCCGAGATCCGCAACAAGCTGATCGCATCGAGCGCGCTGCAGCGCGCCGCCGAGCCGGAGGAGATCGCTGCCGCCATCCTTTGGCTGGCCAGCGACGACGCAGGCTATGTCACCGGCGCCACGCTCGACGTCAACGGCGGACTTTGAGGAGGATATCATGGCCACTGCATCCTTCGACGCACCCCAGTACCCGATGGCCCGCGCCAGCGGTTGCCCGTTCGATCCGCCCCCGGCCTTCACCACCTTCCGCGAAGCGGGCGGCCCGCAGAAAGTGACGCTGTTCAACGGCAAGCCGTGCTGGCTGTTCACCAGCTTCGCCGATGTCCGTGCGGTGCTGGGCGACAACCGCTTCAGCACCATGCCGAGCACGCCGGGTTTCCCGATGCTGTCGGCGGCGCGCGACGCGGTGCTGCAGGAGGCGCCGACCTTCATCCGTATGGACCCACCCGAGCATGGCAAGCTGCGGCGTATGTTCACCAAGGAGTTCATGGTCAAGCGCATCGACGCGATGCGCCCGCGCATCCAGGCGCTGATCGAGAGCCTGTACGACGCGATGGAGACCAAAGGGTCTCCGGTCGAGATGGTCAACGACTTCGCGTTGCCGCTAACCTCGACAGTGATTTCCGAATTCCTCGGCGTCCCCGCCGAGGACCGCGAGTTCTTCCAGGAGCAGAGCCGCCTCAAGGTGCTGATGGACGTCGATCCGGAAATCCCGCGCGTCGCCTCGGCCAAGCTGATCGGTTATTTCGATGGCTTGCTGAAGGCCAAGGAGCGCGACCCGCACGCCAATGACGATCTACTCAGCCGGCTCGTCCTCGATCAGGTCGAGCCGGGCCATTTGAGCCACGACGATGCCGTGCGCCATGCCGATCTGCTGGTAATGGCAGGGCATGAGACGACCGCGAACCAGATCGCGCTCGGCACGCTCAATTTCCTTCAGAATCCGGACCAGAAGGCGCTGCTGCTCGGCAATCCCGATCTGCTGCGCGGCGCGGTCGACGAGATGCTGCGCTACAACAGCATCGTCCAGTTCAACGGCGCGCGGATCGCGCTGGAGGACGTCGAAGTGAACGGACATTTGGTGCGCAAGGGCGAAGGCGTGTTTGCCCTGATCAACGCCGCCAACCGCGACCCGGCGGCGTTTGCCCGCCCGGACGTTTTCGACATCGAGCGGGCGCCCGACAATCATCTGGCATTCAGTTACGGCGTCCACCAGTGCCTCGGCCAGCCGCTCGCGCGGGCTGAACTGCAGAGCGTGTTCGGGTCGCTGTTTCAGCGTTTCCCGACGCTGCGCCTCGCGGTGCCGCTGGAGGCGCTCGAGTTCAAGGGCGGCCACTTCGTTTATGGCGTCGAGACGCTCCCCCTCGCCTGGTGACCTCCCCCATTTCACGAAAGGAACCGCGATGCTGCGCGTTCGGATAAATCAGGATCTCTGCGTCGGCGCCGGCCTATGCGTCGTCTCCAGCGGCGCGGTGTTCGACCAGCGCGACGAGGACGGCGTGGTCGTGCTGTTGCAGGAATTTCCGCCCGAGGGGCTCCATGACGCCGTGCGCGGTGCGGCGCGCAAATGTCCGTCGCTGGCGATCACCGTCGAGGACGTCGCGGACGCGACGTCCGCAGCATGAGCGGCGTCGTCGTGCTGGGTGCGGGCCAGGCGGGCCTGCAACTCGCCTCCTCGCTGCGCGAGCTCGGCTATGACGACGATGTCACGCTGGTTGGCGACGAGCCGTTCGCGCCCTATCAGCGTCCGCCACTCTCCAAGGCCTATCTCGCCGGCAGCGTGCCCGAGGCGATGCTGTTCATGCAGGAACCCGCCTATTTCGAGCAGCATCGCATCGCCTTCCGAGCGAGCAACGCGGCTGTGGCGGTGGATCGCGCGCTGCATCAGGTCGATCTCGCTTCGGGCGCCTTCCTGACCTACGACCACCTCGTCTTCGCCACCGGCACGCGCAACCGTGTGCTGCCCTGCGTCGAGGGCGAAATGGCGGGCGTATTGTCGCTGCGCACACTGGACGATGCGCGCAATCTTTCCGCCGCGATCGTCACTGCCGAGCGGATCGTCGTGATCGGCGCCGGTTTTCTCGGCCTCGAAGCGGCGACCGTCGCCACCACCGCCGGCCGCCAGGTCCGCGTGATCGAGGCCGGCCCCCGTGCGCTCGGCCGCGTCGTTAGCCAGGCGGTGTCTGCCGTGGTGCGCCGCGAGCATGAGGCGCGTGGCGTGCGCTTCGACTTTTCGGAAGCGGTGGTTGCGATCCACGGAAGCGACGGCGCGGTATCGGCGGTCGAGCTGCAATCGGGCGAGCGAATCCCCGCCGACCTGGTGCTCGTCTCGGTCGGCGTGGTGCCCAACAGCGAACTCGCCGCCGCCGCCGGCCTTGCCGTCCACAACGGCATCGTCGTCGACCATCATCTGCAAACGGAGGATCCCATGATCTCTGCCATTGGCGATTGCGCCGCTTTTCCATTCGCCAGCGAGGACGGCCGCACGGTCCGCCTCGAATCGGTCCAGAATGCGGTCGATCAGGCACGCTGCGTCGCCGAACGTATCACCGGCAAACCCGCCGCTTACGATCAGGTGCCGCTGTTCTGGAGCGACCAGGCCGGGCTGCGGCTGCAGATCGCCGGGCTCACCCGCGGCGACGAAACCGCAGTGATGCGCGGCGATCCGGACGGCACCGCCTTTTCCGTCTTCTGCTATCGCGACGACCGGCTGGTCGCCGTGGAGTCGGTCAGCCGTCTGCCAGACCATATGCAGGCGCGCAAGCTGCTGCGCGCCGGGATCAGCCCGACCCGGGAACAGGCCGCCGATCCCGGCTTCGAGCTGAAGTCGCTGCTGGCGCTGGCGGTAGCGGCATGACCGCCCGTCTGCAGGATCGCATCGTGATCGTCACCGGCGCCGCGCAGGGCATGGGCCGGGCGATCGCCGAACAGGCCGCGCGCGAAGGCGCCGCCTGGGTTACCATCGCCGACATCAAGCGCGACGAAGGCGAGGCCGCCGCCGAGGCGGTGCGCGCGCTGGGCGCCAAGGCGCGCTTCCTCCACACCGACCTGCGCGACCCGAAGGCGATCCACGCGATGGTCGACGCCACCGCCGAGGCGGCCGGCGGGATCGACGTGCTGGTCAACAATGCCGGCATCACCGACGATGCGGTGGCGCACGGCGTTGTCACGATCGAGACGCTGACCGAGGAGATCTGGGATACGGTGATGGCCGTCAACCTTAAGGCCACCTGGCTGGCGATGAAACACGCCACGCCGCACCTGCGGCGTTCGACGCGCTTTCCGGCGATCGTCAATGCGGCGTCGGTCGCCAGCACGGTCGCCTATCCGGGGCTGCCGACCTATGCGCCGAGCAAGGCCGGCGTGGTGCTGCTGACGCAGGCCGCGGCGGTCGACCTCGCCCCCGACGGGATTCGCGTCAATGCTTATGCCCCCGGCGCGATCGACACGCCGATGCTGGCGCACAGCCTCGACGCGTTCGACGATCGCGAAGCGGCGGCGAGCCGTTTGTGGGGGCCGCATCTGATCAAGCGGCTCGGACGACCCGAGGAAGTCGGCAAACTGGTGTGCTTCCTCGCCTCCGAAGAGGCGTCCTTCTCAACCGGCGCCGTGTTCCGGATCGACGGTGGGACGCTCTCCTGGCGCGGCGTCCACTGACCGCATCAGTCGTCGTGGACGACGATCGCCAGGGTCGGGCACAGCCGGGCCGCGGCGATCGCTTTGTCGCGCTTGTCGGCGGGCGCGTCGTCGCGCACCAGATAGACGATGCCGTCGTCCTCGTTCTGCTGGAACAGGTCGGGCGCGGCGACGACGCACTGGCCGACGCCGATGCACTTGTCCGGAAAAATCTCGATCCTCATGGGGCGTCCTCTCGCTCGACAGGCCGTGAACCGGCCTCTGTTCGGGTCATGGGGGCTTGTTCAACGTGAAGCAAGTGACGGAAATACTACGTCGGATTGAATGTGGCTCACATATCCCCCCCGCGGCGCATACCAACGAAAATCATATTGGGAGCATCTCCCACCCCCGCCTAGGCGGGACTCAATAACAGGATTCGTCGACGGCGACTCCCATCGGAAGAGGCATACCATGAGCTTTCACGACCGCATCGGCGCCCCCGCACTCGATTTCCTCAAGCGCCAGCACGGCCTGCTGATCGACGGAAAGTCGGTCGCGGGCAGCGGCAAGCGCACCGAGATCATCGATCCCGGCAACGGCGACGTGATCGCCACCGCCGCCGGGGGCACCGCCGCCGACGTCCATCTCGCGGTCGCCGCTGCCCGGCGCGCGTTCGAAGGCGACTGGGCCAAGGTCAAGCCGATCCAGCGCGCGCGGATGATGTTCAGATATGCCGATCTGGTAGAGGCAAATGGCGACGAGCTGGCGCAGCTCGAATGCATCAATACCGGCAAGCCGCTCGCTTTCTGCCGCAACGTCGACATCCCCAACGTCGCCGAAATGCTACGCTATATGGCGGGCTGGGCAACCAAGATCGCGGGACAGTCGCCCAATCTCTCGCTGCCGGGCGACTGGGTCGCCTATACCCTGCGCGAGCCGGTCGGCGTCGTCGGCCAGATCCTACCGTGGAATTTTCCGCTCAACTTGTTCTCGTGGAAGGTCGCGCCGGCGCTCGCGAGCGGCTGCACGATCGTCTTGAAACCCGCCGAGCAAACCCCGCTGACCGCATTGCGCATGGCCGAGCTGGCCCTCGAGGCGGGAATTCCGGCGGGCGTGCTCAACGTGGTCACCGGCTATGGCGACCCGGTCGGCGCAGCGATCTCGCAGCATCCCGACATCGACAAGATTTCCTTCACCGGATCGACCGCGACCGGCAAACGGATCGTTCAAGCCGCGACCGGCAATCTCAAGCGGGTGACGCTCGAACTCGGCGGCAAGTCGCCGGTAATCGTGTTCCCCGATGCCGATCTCGACGCGGCCGCACTGGGTGTGAGCCGCGCGATCTTCTTCCACGCGGGACAAGTCTGCGCCGCCGGATCGCGGCTGTTCGCGCACGAGAAGATCCACGACGAATTGGTCGAAAAGGTCGCCACGATCGCGCGCGGCATGAAGGTCGGCTACGGCTTCGACGAAGGCATGGACCTCGGCCCCGTCATCTCGCAGCAGCAGCTCGACCGGGTGACGGGGTACATCGCCGCCGGGATCAACGAGGGCGCGACCGTCCATGTCGGCGGCAGCCGGATCGGCGAGCAGGGCTATTATGTCCAGCCGACGATTCTGACCGGCACCAAGCCCGGCATGTCGGTGGTCGACGAGGAGATCTTCGGGCCAGTCCTGTCGACCCAGACCTTCCGCGACGAAGACGTCGACGCGATCGCCGCGCGCGCCAACGCCACCCAATACGGCCTGTCGGCGAGCGTGTGGACCAACGACCTGCGCATCGCCCACAAGATGGCACGCCGGATCAAATCGGGCGCGGTTGGGGTCAACGTCCACTCGGCGGGTGATCCGACCCTGCCCTATGGCGGTTACAAGCAGTCCGGCTGGGGCCGCGAGCGCGGCTTCGAGGCGATCGAAGCCTATACCGAGGTCAAGGCGATCACTCTCAACCTCAACTGATCCAACCATGGCGCGACCGGAATGCCGGCGCGCGAGAGGACTTGCGCATGGCCGACCGTATCGAACGTCCCTGGTATCGCTGGTATGTGCTGGCGGTGCTCGTCCTGGTCTATTCGTTCAGCTATGTCGACCGGCAGATCGTCACCGTGCTCGCGCCGTATCTCAAGGCCGACCTGCACATCAGCGATGCGCAGCTCGGACTGCTTTACGGCACCACATTCGCCTTGTTCTACGGCGTCTTCGGCATCCCGCTCGCTCGGCTGGCGGACGGGTGGAGCCGCGTGCGGACGCTCGCGCTCGGCCTGTCCTTCTGGTCGTTAATGACGAGCTTCTCGGGCGCGGCGAATAGCTTCGCGGCTCTTGGCACCGCACGAATCGGAGTCGGCGTAGGTGAAGCGAGTTCGACGCCGGCGGCGATATCGCTGCTCGGCGATTATTTTGAGCGCGAGAGGCGCGGCACGGTGCTCGGCCTCTATTCGGTCGGCGTCTATGTCGGAGCGGGCGTCTCGCTGATGATTGGAGGATCGGTGGTCGGTTTCTGGCAGCACCAGTATCCGCATTCCGAGACCGCGCCGTTCGGGCTTGCCGGCTGGCAGGCGGCCTTTATGGCGGTCGGCATCCCGGGCTTGCTGCTCGCGCTACTGATCCTGCTGACGATCCGCGAACCTGTTCGCGGCCGGCTAGAAAAGGTGACCCAGGCCGACGATCCCGCTCCGTTCAAAAGTGCGCTGCGTGAGCTCTCGGCGATGATTCCGCCGTTCAATCTCATCCGCATGGCGCGCGAGGGCCAGCCGCGGCGCGAACTGGTCAAGAACGCCAGTTGGATCGTCACCGCGATCGTCTTCTGCACCGTCGTCACGCTCGCCACCAATTCGGTATTGTCGCCCGCCCGCCGCGCCGTGCTCGGCCAAGTCGCGGGCGTGCCGGTCACGAGCAATCTGGTGCAGTGGATGGCGATGGGGATCGCGTTCTACGCGGTGGCGAGCTGGTTCCAGTCGGTGCGGCTGCGTGATCCGCTCGCCTCGCGGCTGATGACCGGTTCGAAGACGTTCCGCGCCCTCACGCTGGCTGGCGCATTCCTGGCGTTCGCGATGAACTCGACCACCGGCTTCGTATTTCTCTATGCGACCCGCTATCTCGGTTTCACCGCCGGCGACGGCTTGCATTTGGGTGTGGTCGCGGCGATCTCGGGTGGACTCGGCATCACCGCCAGCGGCTATCTGTCCGATCTGGCCTATCGCCTGGCACCGACGGGGCGGCTCACGTTCGTGTGCATTACCGCCTCCCTGTTCACCCTCGCCAGCATCGTCGAGTTCACTACTACCAGCACCAGCCTGTTTTATGTGTGTTATGCGATCGCCACCTTCTTCGTGCCGATGTGGTTCGCGCCGAACCAGGCCACGACGCAGGATCTTGTCGTGCCGCGGCTTCGTGGCACCGCATTCGCAATGTACTCGCTGGGCGCGAACATCATTGGCCTGGGCCTCGGGCCCTATACGGTCGGGCTAATCAGCGACGCGACCGGCGATCTGCGATTGGCGATCCTGTGCGCGCTGGCGACCTTGCCACTGACCGTGGCGACGCTGATCTATGCGGCACGCAATCTCGGCGCCGACGAACGTGCGGCAAGAGTCCTCCTCGACGCCTGACGGCGATATGAAAACCATATTATCTCCTTTGCCACGCAAGGTCCAAGCCGGCTCCGAGCCCGACCATACGAGCCGGGTAATGGGAGACGGACATGACCTATAGGACCGCCAGGAGACTGGCATTGCTGTGCTCGGCGATCGCGCCTGCGACGGCGCTTGCGCAGACCGCCCCGCCGGCGGCCCCGCCCGCCGTTTCGATCTCCGATGCCACCAGCGCCGACATCGTCGTCACCGCGCAGCGTCGCGAGCAGCGCCTCCAGGACGTGCCAATCTCGGTCACCGTCGCCAGCGGCGAGAGCATCCAGAAGAGCGGCACCACTGATCTGGTGTCGCTCGCGCAGCGTGTGCCCGGCGTGAAGCTCAGCACCGATCCGCAATCGAACCATATCAACATCCGCGGCGTCGGGTCGGGGCTCAACGCCGGGTTCGAACAATCGGTCGGCACCTTCGTCGATGGGGTTTACCGCGCGCGCTCGCGCACCATCCAGGCGGGCTTGTTCGACGTCGAGCGGGTCGAGGTCCTCAACGGCCCGCAGACCACCTTCTTCGGCAACAACACGATCGCAGGCGCGATCAACATCACTTCGCGCAAGCCGTCGCGCGAATTCGGCTATGACGCGCAAGCACTATATTCGCCGTCCGACGGCGAATATTCCGGCCTCGCCGCCATCACCGGCCCGTTGAGTGATACCTTGTCGGCCCGCGCCGCGGTGCAGGTCTCGGGGATGAACGGCTATATCTACAATGATAATCTGAAGCTGGACGAGCCGCATCTGCGCGACGTCGTCGGCCGGGTGTCGTTCCGGTGGAAACCGACCGACACCTTCCAGTCCGACCTGCGCGTCGATTATGCACACAATCGTGATCGCGGGTCGTATAGCGCCGAAGTCACCGGCTGCCCGCCCCCGGCCGGCTATCCCGCCGCACGCGGCCCCTGCGCGGTCTATCTCTCGCAGCATGGCGGCGCGATCGACAATACGCTCGATTTCCGATCGCTGGCCGGGCCGTCCAATTTCCGGCTCGATATGGTCGAGGCGGAATGGACCAACCGCTACGATTTCGGTGCGGTGGCGTTGAACTCGATCACGAGCTTCAACCACGAGAAATCGAGCACCTTCCTCAACGCGACGCCACTGCCCGCGTTCGGAGTGGCGGGCTATTATTACAATCCGTTCTCCCAGGCTGAAAAGTACGACAGCTTCGCGCAGGAGTTGCGGCTGGAATCGCAGGGCGGCGGTTGGCTGCAATATGTCGCAGGCCTCTATTATTCGCACGGCAAATTGACCAGCCAAAGCGTGTCGTCACTCTATGGATCGCCGAGCGTGGGAGCCGCCGGCGCGCCGGTGACGAGTGCGGCGACGCCGATCGAGACCAACCGCAACCTTTTCCAGACCGACCAAACCCGCTCGGCTTTCGCGCAGGTCACCGCTAAGGTGTCGAGCGCGTTGAGAATCAACGCTGGGCTGCGCTATACCAGCGTCAAGAAGGATGCGAGCCGCAGCTTCATCGTCGGCGTTGGCGGGCCGGTCGCTAGCCTCGCCGACTTCGTGCCGCTCGACGCGGCGACTCAGGCCAAGCTGGTGCCGCTGGTCGCCGGCAATCAGGCCCCTTTCGCGGACCCGCACACCACCTACAGCAAACTGATGCCGTCGGTGAGCTTGCAATATGATCTCGTGCACACGCTGACCGCCTACGCCTCCTTCACCAAGGGCTTCAAGGCAGGAGGCTACAGCGACTCCAACGGCCCGGCGCAGTTCGATTCCGAGAACGTCAATTCCTACGAGGTCGGCCTCAAGGGCTCGGCCCTCGATCACAAGCTGTTCTTCACGTTCGACGGCTTTTTCGAAGACTTCAAGGGCCTGCAACAGGCGTTGACGACGGTTGGCCCGACCGGCGCCAATGTGACCACGGTCGGCAATGCTGCATCGTCCGTCTCTAAGGGTATCGAGTTCAGCGCGACGCTCAAGCCTTCGCGCTATGTCTCGATCAACCTGGCGGCGGCGTATATCGATTCCTACTTTAAGGATTATCGCACCGCCGGCTGCACATCGCTGCAGGTGGCGACGCTAGGATCATCGTGCGTCCAGGACCTGTCCGGTCGCGCGACGCCGTTCGCGCCGAAATTCTCGATCTCGGGCGGGCCGAGCTTCGTCGTGCCGGTGGGCGGTCGTTATCAGGTCCGGCTCGACCCAACTTTGTTCTACTCGACGTCCTACTTCCTCACGCCGACCGACGACCCGATCATCGCCCAGAAGAAATATGCCCAGGTCGACGCGCGGATCGGATTCGGTCCAGCCGACAAGAGCTGGGAAGTGGCTGTGATCGGCAAGAATCTGAACGACGCCAAGGTCATCGCCAGCGGGTCGGTGCTCGGCACCGCACCGGGCCTCGCTTATGCCGTGCTGCAGCGGGCGCGCTCGGTGGCGGTCTCGTTCACGCTGCACCGCTGAGCGCCGGGCCGGGCGCCCGGCGCCTGGCCCGCTACAGGGTGCGGGACATGAGCAATGTGGGATACTGCTCGAGCATAATCCCCGCACTGCGCCGCGCCGCATCGATGAACATCTCGACCAGCGGCGTCGTCGTATCCTTGCGCAGTGCCACCGCGAAGGTGATGCCGCTAGTCTCCTCGGCAAGCGAACGGTAGGCGACGCCGTTGGTTTGCATCGTCTGCATGATTGCCGGCACGATCGACACGCCCATGCCGGCCGCGACCAGGCACACCGACGTATGCATGTCCGACACTTCATGCGCGATATTGGGTTCGAGGTCGTGCGCGTCGAACACGTCGAGCACCCGATCGCTATAGCCACGGCCGGTGCCGCGCGCGACCGCGATTAGCGGCAGCGCCGCGATCTCCCGGATGCTGATCGACTCGCCGAAATCGTTGGCCTGGGTGGACGGGACCGCCACCACCAGCCGCTCGCGATACAGTGTTTCGGTGCGCAGGTCGCGCTGGTGGATCGGCCCGCGCAGCAGCCCGACCTCGATCGTACCCTCGTTGAGGCCGACGATCTGCTGCGCGATCGTCATTTCACGCAGGCTGATCTCGACATTGGGGCACAGCGTGTTGAAGTGCCGCAACAGCCCGGGAAGAAACGAATAGATCGCCGAATAGACCGCCCCGACAACGATGTTCGCCCCAGCCCCGCGCTCGACCAGCCGCACGGCGTCTTCGGCGGCGGCGGCGGCATTGATCACGCGGTGCGCATGATCGACCAGGATCTCGCCCGCGGCGGTCAGTAGTACGCGGCGTTTCTCGCGCGTAAACAGCGCGGTACCGAGTTCCTGCTCGAGCGCCAGGATCTGCTGGCTGAGCGGCGGCTGTGCGATGCCTACCTTTTCGGCGGCGCGGGTAAAATTCAGTTCCTGCGCGACCGCAAGGAAATAGCGCAATTGGCGGATGTTCATGGCCGGAGGGTACCGGGTTTCGGGTCGGTTGGCGAGGCTCAGGCGGGGATGAGCACCCGCCCCTCCATCAGCCGCCGCGCCGTGCGATAGACGGTGACGGCGCGGGCGACCCCGTCGCAGACGTCGGCATCGACCGGCAACACGCCGCTCGCATGGGCGATCTGCAGCACCTCGCCCGCGGCCACGCCTACGATCGCCGCGACCAGCGTTCCCGGCAACCGCGCCGCCACCGCCAGGCACATCGCGCCGGTCAGCGGCGTCGCCCTGTGCGGCTGGCCGGCCGAAATCATCCGTACCCGGATATCGGCGCCCTCGCCCTCCACCGCCGACACCAGCGCGACCAGCGGCAGATTGGGCACTTTCACGCGTGCCTCTTCCAGCGTGTTGACGATCCCCATCGCCACCGCGGCGGCCTGGCGCAGCGCGTCGAAGCGCGCGAGCCGATCCGGATGGGCGCCTAACGCCGCCGGCGTTTCATCACCTGCAAGCCCGAACGCTTCGGCGCGGACGAATACGACCGGATTGGCGGCATCGACCAGCGACACCTCGACAAGCCCCACGTCCGGAACGTCGAGCGTATCGACCGGACGGCCGGTCGGCAGCAGCCTGCCGGTAGCCGCACCGCCGGGTTCGAGAAAATCGAGCCGGATCGACGCGCCGGTGCCAGCCACGCCCTGGATCGCAAGGTTGCCGCGTACCGCCGCCTTGCCGCCGGCCAACGGGAAATGGGCGTGGATGATCTTGCCCGAGGTGACGTGATGGATACGGATCAACGCTTCATCGCCGCTGAGCGCCACCAGTCCCTCGTCTACCGCGAACGGGCCGACCGCGGCGGAGATGTTCCCGCAATTGCCGCGATAGCTGACGGTGGTGCCCTGCACCGAGACCTGTCCGAACAGATAGTCGACATCGGCGTGCGGATGCGCCGAAGGCGCGAGCACTGCGACCTTGGATAGCGATGAGATGCCACCGCCGAGCCCGTCGAGCTGGCGCTCGCGCGGGTCGGGGCTGCCGAGCGCGGCGGCGAAGATCGCATCCCAACCCGGTCGATCCTCGATCGTGCCCGGCAGGTCACGCGCATGAAACATCAAGGCGCGGCTGGTGCCGCCGCGCATATAAACGGCGGGAATCGCGATCTGCGGCGCGTCGCTCACAGCAGCTCGCCATTGTCCTGGCCGAGCGCCGGCGCCGGCCCGCGCGGCGGCAGGCGATGGCCGTCGACCGTCATCGGGTAACGCGGCGCGCGCACCGTGCCGAGCGGGGTCTCCATCTCGCTATAGATCGCATTGTGCACGACCTGCGCGTCGATCATGCCTGCGTCGGGACCGTTGACCGGCGCGACCGGCACCCCCGCCGCGCCGAACAGCGGCAGCCATTCGGCGGTCGTCTTCTGGCGCAGCGGCTCGGCGATGATCTCGAAGAAGCGGTAAGTGCGCTGGCGGCTGTCGGCGATGGCGCGCAACTCGTCCTTCTCGCCGACCTTGTCGACCACCTGCAGCGTCGCACTCAACTGCTTGCCGGTCACCGGCGACAGCACCATGTGGCCATCCTTTGTCGCGACCACGACCTGCGGCGGCGCATTCCATTCGCGCGTGTCCTCGACGAAGGTGCGGTGCTGCAGCATGTCCGGGAAATTATAATAGCTCATGATGTCGAGCATCGAGCTTTGCAGATGCACGCCCTTGCCGGTGCGGCCCCGCGCGACGAGTCCGGCGAGCGCCATCTGGCAGGCGAAGGCAGCGCCGATCTTGTCGGCGAGGAAATGGTTGGTCGCGCGAGGCACGCCATCGACCGCCTCGAACGCGAGCAGGCCGGTGCGCCCCTGCAGCAGCGCGTCGTAGACGGGCTCGCTGGAGAGCGGGCCGTCCGGGCCATAGCCGGTGATCGACAGCCGGATCAGCCGCGGGTTGATCGCCGCGATCACGTCCTGCCCAAGTCCCAGCTTGGCGGTGACTTGCGGCTTGCTGTTCTCGATGAAGATGTCAGCATCGGCGAGCAGGCGCTTCAATTGCTCCAGCCCCTTCAACGTCTTCAGGTCGATCGTCACCGCGCGCTTGCCGGTATTGCCGTTGAGCCAATAGATGCTGGTGCCCTCGCGCATCGGGCCGACATTGCGATAGGGATCCCCGGTCGGCATCTCGACTTTGATCACGTCGGCGCCCATGTCGCTCAGCATCTTCGCGCTGAACGGCCCGGCCAGATACGTGGTCATGTCGATCACCTTCACGCCAGCGAGCGGGCGGACGAAGGTCTCGGGGCCGGATGTCGTCATGGAAGGGTCTCCTGTGGGGTCTGGGATCGCAGCGCGATCAGCGACAATAGGGCGTCAATGGTGGGGGTCGGCAGGTCCGCCAGATGCCGGGCCGCCGCGATCGAGCGGGCGAGCGCGTCGATCTCCAGTGGGCTGCCATGCTCCAGGTCCTGCAGCATCGACATCTTGTGCCCGCGCGCGGAAAGCGTGACGGCGATCCGCTTTTCGGCGGCGACAGGGACCGCGATGCCCAGCCGTGCCGCGACCGCATCGGCTTCCTCCATCATCCGACGGACGGTGCCGATCGCCTGCGCGTCGTCGCCGATCGCGCCGTTGGTGGCGCCGGTCAGCACCGCGACCGGGTTCCAGCACAGGCTGTTGACGAACTTGATCCAGATATCGCCGCGAATAGCATGGCGCACCGGCGTGGGAATGCCGGCGTCCGACAGCAGTCTGGCGAGCGTCGTCGCCCGGCCGGAAATCGTACCGTCGAGCTCGCCGACCATGCAGGTCGCGCGCGCGCCGTCCTGCCGGATGATCCCCGGCCCTTCGGCATGCGCGCCGATCCAATAGACGATGCCGAGCACCTGCGCGGGAGGCATCGTCCGAAGCTGCGTTCCGGTCGGGTCGACCAGCGGCAGCGGCGTCTCGCCAAGGCCGTGGAGGAAGGCGGCGGGCAGCCCGGTGGTCGGCGGTAGGATCGCGGTATGATCGCCGATCAGCGGCCCGAGCCGCGGCAGCGCAGCGTCGAGCTGGTGCGCCTTCAGCGTCAACAGCACGAAGTCCTGCGGTCCGAGCGTTTCGGGGGCGTCCGTTGCCGCCACCCGCGCTGTGAAGTCCTCCTGAGACGTCATCACCCGAACGCCATCGGCGCGGATCGCCGCGAGCGTCGCGCCGCGCGCGACGACGCTTACCTCGCACCGCCCCCCGCGCGCCAGATGCGCGGCGATATGACCGCCGATCGCGCCCGCGCCGAATATGCAGACCTTTGTCATCGTCTCTCCTGACGCCGCTATAGGCTGCTCTGCGCGCTCAAGGCGACGTGCGCGCGGCTTCCAGACGACAAAGGTCTAAAGCCAGAAGTTGTTGGTCTGACCGGGGAGAGCAAAACAGTTTCATCCAATCCCCTTTCGATATTGGCTTGGGGGTCGCGAGGGGCCTAGGCCGGATGCACAAGAGCAGCGCGGGCAAGCGCGACGCGAGAGGAATGAAGCTTGAATCTGGGCGAAGAAAAGGAAATGTTCCGCGACACGGTCCGCCGGCTGACGGCGGACAAGTTCGCGCCGGCGGTTGCCGACCTCGAGCGCACCGACCGCTTTCCCGGCGAACTCGTCGAAATCATGGGCGACATGGGGCTGCTGCAGATGTGGGTGCCCGAGGAATACGGCGGCCCCGGTGGCGACCTCACCACGATCTGCATCGCAAAGGAAGAGATTGCGCGCGGCAGTTCGCTCGCCATCTCCACTTTGTGCGCGAACAATTCGGTCGGCATGTCCCTGCCCCTGCTTCATTTTGGCACCGACGCGCAGAAGGCGCGTTATTTCCCGGAAATGGCCAAGGGTCGCACGATCGCCGCAGTCGCGATGACCGAGCCGCAAGCCGGCTCCGACGTTGCCAGCATGCGCACCTCCGCGCGCAGGGACGGTGACAGCTACGTGATCAACGGTCAGAAGAACTGGATCACCTGGGGCGCTGACGCGAACTACACGCTCGTATTCGCTCGTACGAACGACCTCAAAGGCCATGACGGGATCAGCGCCTTCCTAGTCGATACGAAGACCCCCGGCTATATCGTCGGCCGCAAGGAAGAAAAGCTCGGCCGTCACGGCGCGCCAACCTGCGGCCTGTTCTTCGAGGACATGCGTGTCGAAGCCGACTGCATGATCAGCGAGGAGGGCAAAGGCTTCAAGGCGTGCATGCGGATCATGGACCTAAATCGCCCGACCGTTGCCGCCTCCGCGCTCGGCATGGCGCAGGCGGCGCTCGATCTCTCGGTCGATTACGCCCGCGGACGCATCCAGTTCGGCCGGCCGATCGCCGATCTGCAGGCGATCCAGTTTAAACTCGCCAAGATGGCGATGCATGTCGAGGCGTCTCGGGCATTGCTCTATACCAGCGTCGCCGAGATCGACAGCGGCGACTGGAGCCGCCTCCCCTATCTGGCATCGACCTGCAAATGCTTTATCTCCGACGTGGCTATGGACGCGGCGCTGGAGGCGGTGCAGATTCTCGGCTCCTACGGCTATTCGAAGGAATATCCCGCCGAGCGGCTGATGCGCGATGCCAAGCTCAACCAGATTCTCGAAGGCACCAATGAGATCCACCATCTGATCGTCGCGCGCCGCCTGCTGGCGGCGGCCGCGGCCTGAACGAGGACACCATCATGGCAGACACCGAAACGACCGGCAGCGTAGATTATCTGGCGAAGGACGGGCGCGCCTACATCACGCTCAACCAGCCCGCCAAGAAGAACGCGATGACCGACGCGATGTGGGACCAACTGATGCTGGCCTACGGCCAAGCCGAGGCCGACGACGACGTCCGCGTCATCGTGCTGACTGGCGCGGGTACCGACTTCTGCACCGGCCACGACATGTCGGAGGTCGGCAATCAATATGGCGAGACTACGCTCGACGCCAAGGGCCGTCCACGCCGCCCGAGCCAGCGCGCGCGGCTGCAGTACGATACCAAATATGTCGCGCGCTTCGAACGGATCTTTACCTGCCTGACGCCCAGCTTGGCGCTGGTGCGCGGCTATTGTCTCGGCGGCGGCCTGTATCTGGCGGAAGCGTGCGACCTGGTGATCGCCTCGGAGACCGCGAAGATGGGGCATCCCGAGCAGAAGCTCGGCCTGTCGGGCGCGGCGTATTTCGACGCCTGGGAGATGATGACGCTCGGCATCCGCAAGGCGCGCGAGCTGCTGCTAATGGCCGAGATCTGGGATGCAGAAAAGGCGCATTCGGCCGGCCTGATCAACAAGCTGGTGCCCGATGACGAGCTGCTCGCGCGCGGCGAGGAATGGGCGGAGCGCATCGTCCGCCTGCCGCGCGACGGCATCGTCATCGGCAAGAGCGCGACCCTGGTCGCGATGAACTCGCTCGGCATCAACAAGCAGTTCTCCTACGGCCCGGTCTATCATGCGCTCGCCTCGAACATGCGGTGGGAGGCCGACGAGGTGAACTTCTTCAAGCAGAAGCGCGACAAGGGCGTCAGCGCCGCCAACAAGGAGCGCGAGGCGCGCTACGACGTCAAGGCGGACGGCGAGACGGCAGGCGACAAATGAGTGCGCTCCAAGGACTGCGGGTGCTCGACTTCACCCAGATGATGACCGGGCCGATGGCAACCATGCTGCTCGCCGACGCGGGCGCCGACGTCGTCAAGGTCGAACAGCCGACCGGCGATCCGTTCCGCAAATCGGGCGAGACCGGCATCGCCGGCGACGGCGCCTTCTTCCTCGGCGTCAACCGCAACAAGCGCGGCGTGGTGATCGACCTCAAGACCCCCGAGGGCCAGGCCGCCGCGCGCCGGATGGCGACCGAGGCCGACGTGTTCGTCGAGAATTTCCGCCCCGGCTTCACCGACAAGATGGGTATCGGCTATGACGATCTCGTCAAGCTCAACCCGCGGCTGATCTATTGCTCGATCACCGGCTTCGGCCAGACCGGACCGAACGCCAACCGCCCCGCGCTCGACCAGGTAATGCAGGCCTATTCGGGTCTGATGCAGGTCACCGGCACGCGTGACTCGGGACCGCTCAAGATCGGCTTTCCGTTCAGCGATCTGGTCACCGCGCTATTCGCGACGATCGGCATCCTCACCGCGCTGCAATCGCGCGAGCGCACCGGCCAGGGCCAGCGCGTCGACCTGTCGATGCTCGACGCCTCGCTGTTCGCGCACGTCCCGCGCGACGTCTATTTCTCGCTGACCGGCAAGACGCCTGGCCGCTGGGGCAACGAGCATTGGGATATCGTCCCCAACAACGTTTACCGCTGCGCCGACGGCGAAGACATGATGATCATCACGATCAACGACAAGTTCTGGAAGATCCTGTGTGACGCGATGGGCGATCCCGACTTCGCGACCGACGAACGCTACGCGACCAAGGCCGCAAGGCTCGCCAATCGCGACAGCCTCGACGCCCGGCTCGGCGCCCTGTTTGCGACGCGCCCGATCGCCGAATGGGAAGCGGTGCTGCGCGACGGCGGCGCGATCTACGGCCCGGTACGGACTTGGCCCGAGGTATTCGCCGATCCCTATACCCAGGCCGAGATGCTCACCACGCTTACCCATCCCTCGGGCGAGACGTTCGAGGTGATCAACAACCCTCTGCGCTTCTCGCAGACCCCGACCGAGATCCGCACCGCTCCCCCCACTTTGGGCCAGCATAACGACCAGCTGTCGATGGACAGTATCTGGTCGCCGCTCGCCGCCAACTAACGGACATCCTCATGAACGCGCTGCTTCCCCCCACCGCCCCCATCAGCCGTGCGGCGCGCCTGCAGGCGATGATCGCCGGCACCGGCATCGTCCGCATGCCCGGCGCGCATAACGCCCAGGCCGCTCTCCAGGCGCAGGCCGCCGGGTTCGAGGCGCTGTACCTGTCGGGCGCAGCGATGAGCGCCTCGATGGGGCTGCCCGATCTCGGCATCATCTCGGTCGACGACGTTTGCTTCTTCGTGCGGCAGATCGTCCGCGCGACCGACCTGCCGGTGCTGGTCGATGGCGACACCGGCTATGGCGAAGTGCTTAATGTCATGCAGACGGTGCGCGCGTTCGAGGAGGCGGGCGCCGCCGCGATTCAGCTCGAGGACCAGATTCTGCCTAAGAAATGCGGGCATCTCAACGACAAGCGCCTCGCCACCCCCGACGACATGGCGCGCAAGGTCGCTGCCGCCGCCAAGGCGCGGCGGGAGATGCTGATCGTCGCGCGCACCGATGCCGCCGCCAGCGAAGGCGTCGAGGGCGCGATCAAGCGCGCCAACCTCTATGTCGAGGCGGGCGCCGACGTGATCTTCTCCGAGGCGCTGACCACGCCCGAGATGTTCCGCCAGTTCACCGACGAGGTGAAGGCGCCGCTGCTTGCCAACATGACCGAATTCGGTCGCACGCCTTCGCTCACCGCCGACGAGCTGGAGGCGATGGGCTATAGCATCGTGATCTGGCCTGTCTCGTCGCTGCGCGTGGCGAACAAGGCGCAGGAGGACCTTTATGCCGCCATCAAGCGTGACGGCAGCGCGACCACAATGATCGGCCGGATGCAGACCCGTGAGGAACTGTACCGGACGATCTCGTACAACGCCTATGAAGCGCTCGACGCCAGCATCGTGCAGAGCATCGCGCCCAAGGAGGCCTTCGCGTGACAGCGCGCTTCGCCGGCCGGGTGGCGATCGTCACCGGCGGCGGAGCGGGTATCGGCGAGGCGATCGTGCGGCGACTGGTCGCGGAGGGTGCGCGCGTCGCCTTCTGTGATATCGACGGGGCGGCGGGTGCGCGGCTCGCCAGGGACCTCGGTGACGCCGTGACCTTCCGCGAGCTCGACGTTGCTGACGGTGACGGTCTCACCGCATTTATCGAGCATGCGGCCGCACAGCGACTCGACATCCTGTGCAACAACGCCGGCATCACCGAGCCCGGCTCGACGCGGGACATCGACCTCGCGACCTGGCGGCGGGTGATGGCGGTGGACGTCGAGGCGGTTTTCCTCGGCTGCCGCGCGGCGATCCCGCATCTGCGCCGCTCGGATCGCGCCGCGATCGTCAACACCGCCTCGCTCGCCGGGTTGGGCGGCTATGCCGGGATGGCCGCCTACAGCACTGCCAAGGGCGCGATCGTCAATTATACTCGCTCGCTGGCGATCGACTGCGCCGCGGATGGGATTCGGGTGAACGCCATATGCCCCGGCCTGGTGCGGACGCCGATGACGAGCGTGCATCGCAGCGACCCTGCGCGCGAAGCGCGGATGATGTCGACCATCCCGCTCGGGCGTGTGGCGGAGCCGCACGAAGTGGCATCGGTGGTCGCCTTCCTTGCCTCGGACGACGCTTCCTATGTCACTGGCTGCGCACTGCCCGTCGACGGCGGCACGTTCGCGGCGGTACGACCCGGCCTGTCGGGCGCCGGCGCGGCGCTCTGAAGCGTGACGCGGCGCAGCGGCTGACGTATCGCCGGCTCTCACCCTACGAGGAAAACCCGATGGCGACGACCGACATGCTGGCGGGCATCCGCATCCTCGACCTGACGACGGTGATGCTCGGGCCTTATTGCACCGAGACGCTCGCCAACATGGGCGCCGACGTGATCAAGCTCGAGCCCGAGCTAGGGGACGAGATTCGCCGGGTCGGCAAGCCCGCGATGAACCGCCGCATGGGTCCGGTCCACCTGACCATGAATCGCGGCAAGCGCTCGGTGGTCTGGGACCTCAAGACCGCCGAGGGCCGGCGCGACGTGATGGACCTGATCACCAGCAGCGACGTGCTGATCCACAATCTGCGGCAGGATGCGGTCGAGCGCGCCGGGCTGGACTATGAGAGCGTACGCAAGGTGCGGCCCGACATCGTCTATGTCCATTGCACCGGCTTCGGCTCGGACGGTCCGTATGCCGGCCGCCCCGCCTATGACGACATCATCCAGGCGGTTTCTGGGGCGACCAGCCTGATCCCGCGCGTAACCGGCGACGAGACGCCGCGCTTCCTGCCACTGGCGATCGCCGACAAGGTGAGCGGACTGCACGCGGTCTATGCCGTATTGGGCGCGCTGCTCTACCGCGAGCGCTCGGGCGCGGGCCAGGCGGTGGAGGTGCCGATGCTCGAATCCTTCACCCATTTCCTGCTGCAAGAGCATATGTACGCGCACACCTTCGTACCGCCCAACGGCCCGGCGGGCTATCCGCGCCAGCTCGATCCGGACCGCCAGCCGATGGCGACGTCGGACGGCCATATCGTCGTCGCGCCGTATACCGACACCCGCTGGCTGCGGCTGTTCGACGTGGTCGGACACCGCGAAGCGCTGGCCGTCCCCGAACTGGAAACCCCGATCCTGCGGCTCAAGAACGTCGCGATCATGCAGCGCGCGCTCGCCGCGATCGTCGCCGGGCGACCGAGCGACCATTGGCTCGGCCTGTTCACCGAGCACGACATCCCGTGCTGCCGCGTCAACGGGCTCGAGCAGGTGTTCGAAGATCCGCATCTCGTCGCCACCGGCTTTTTCGAGCGGCTGACCCACCCGACCGAAGGCGATTATATCGGCCTCAAGCCCCCGGTGCGCTTCGGCGCCGGCCGGCCGATCGCGGTGCCGCACGCCCCGCTGATCGGCGAGCACACCGACAGCGTGCGCGACAGTCTCAGGCGGCCTTGAACCGCACCGGCAGCGAATGCAGCCCGCCGATGAAGTTGGTCTCGGTATGCTCGGGTTCCCCCGCCAGCTCGATCGACGCGACCCGCGGCATAAGCTCCTCGAACAGAACGCGCATGTCGAGCTTGGCGAGATGCTGGCCGAGGCACATGTGCGGACCGTTGCCGAACGACAGATGCTGGTTGGGCGAACGTCGGATATCGAACGCGTCGCCATCGGCATAGACGTCGGCATCGCGATTGGCCGAAGGGTAGCTCAGGAAGAGCCGGTCGCCCGCGTGAATTTTCTGCCCGCTGACCACCACGTCCTCGTTGGCGGTGCGCATGAAATGCTTGATCGGCACCGACCAGCGGATCGCCTCGTCGACGAAGCCCTCGGTTAGCGACGGATCGGCCTTCAACGCCGCGAACTGCGCGGGCGCCTTCAGCATGCCGAGCATCCCGCCCGCCGTGGACGACGTCGTCGTGTCGTGCCCGGCAGTAGCGATCGCGACATAATAATCGAGTTCGTAATCCTCGCGGATATCCTCGCCCTCGATCTTGGTGTTGGCGATCAGCGAGATCAGATCGTCGCGCGGCTCGCGCCGCCTGGCCTTGCTCAGCTCGCGGAAATAGGCGTGGAATTCCTCGAGCGTATCGCGCCAGTGCCGCGCCGCGGCGTCCATAGTCGGCGCTGCGCCATCGGGACTCGGAGGCGGCGCGCCGAACAGCCGCTGGGTGAGCGACAGCGTATGGGCTTCGTCCTCCTGCGGCACGCCCAGCATCGAGGAAATTACCCGTAGCGGATAGTGCATCGCGAAATCGCGGACGAAATCGAATTCGCCCTCGTGCGCCAGCATCTCAGTGACCGAGGCGCGCGCGATCTCACGGATGCTCTCCTCGAGTTTGCGGATCCGGCCGGGCATGAACGAAGTGGCGGTCAGGCTGCGATACACCGCGTGTTCGGGCCGATCCATGAAAGCCAGCGAGTTCATCGAGCGCAGTTTGCCGCCGTTGGCCTGGCGCAGATAGGCGTCGCCCGCCTGGGTGTTGAGCACCAGATTGTTGTCGCCGTTGATGAAGACCTTGGCATTGCGCGAAATCGCCATGACGTCGGCATATCGAGTCACCAGCCAGAACCGATCATAGCCGGGGACACTTGCCTTGCCGAGCGGCACGTTGTCGCGCAGCCAGGCCAGCGCCGGATAGATGACAGTGTCGTCGACATAGGATTTCGGAGCGACCACTGTCGCCGCGACGTCTGCAGGGACGATGGCGTCCTGAACGTCGTTGCCCGGAGTTTCGGCGGTATCAAGCATTCCTCATCCCTTCGTGATGCGCCGATTCGCGCCGCGACACGCAGTGCGCGCCTGGTACCGGTTAGGGTCAGAACGTGCCGGGTGGAAAGACGATTTCACTATGGCTGGCGCGCTACCAGCGCACCGGCAGCCGCCGCAGCCCGTGGACGAGCTGCTCGTCCTTGAACTCCAGTGCCGCGAACGGCACCGCCAGTTCCAGCGCCGGGAAGCGCCGGAACAGCGTCTCGAACACGCATGCCAGCTCCATCCGCGCCAGCGACTGACCGACGCATTGGTGCACCCCGAACGAGAAGGCCATGTGCGCGCTTGCGTCGCGCGTCACATCGAAGCGCTCGGGGTCGGGAAAGGCCGCCGGATCGTGATTGGCCGCGGTGAGCAGGGCGTAGACCCCGTCCCCGGCACGGATGGTATGGCCCGCAATCTCGACGTCAGCGGTCGCCACCCGCGCCGAGTTATACTGCACGATCGTGTTGAAGCGCAGCATCTCCTCGACCCCGGCGGCGAGCGCCTCCGGGCTGGCCAGCATCGCCGCGCGCTGCGCGGGATTGTGCAGCAGCACAACGGTGCTGAGCGCGATCTGGTTGGTGGTGGTCTCGTGCCCGGCCAGATACAGCAGATTGGCGATGTTGACCGCGTCACGCCGGGACAGGTGGCCGGGACGGATCTGGTCGATCACCAGCCGGCTCAAGAGGTCCTCGCCATGGCCGGGATCGCGGATCTTGTCGTCGAGCACCGCGCCGATGATCTCGACCATCTTGCGCGTGGCCTCGGCCGGCACCGCCGGGTCGACCGTCAGGTCGTTCTTCTGCGCGCCGAGGATTTCCATGTCGTGATGATGCCGCGCCGGCACCCCGAGCATCATCGAGATCACGATCGACGGGAGCGGCCCGGCGAGATCGCGAACCAGATCGCCCGGTTGGTTCCTCGCCGCCATCGCGTCAAGCAGACGATCGGCCACCGCCTGCACTTGCGGGCGCAGCGCATTCATTCGCTTGACCGTAAATTCCTTGGTCACCATCCGCCGGAAAAACGTGTGGTCCGGCGGATCCAAGGTGATGAAGCTCTGGTAGGAATCGAGAGCCGAGGCGCGTGCCGGCGACAGCATCGGATAGCCCGGGGTCGAGGGCACCGCGCTGAAATCGGGATTGGCCAGGATTTCGCGGACATCGGCCCAGCGGGTGAAGATCCAGGCATTGGCGCCGTTCCAGAGGTCGACCCGCCGGACCGGCTCACGCTCGCGCAGCAGCGCATATTCGGGGGGTGGCGACAACGGCCCGGCCGAGCGCGCGAAGGGGAAGGGACAGCGCGACTCGGCGGCCCGCGAGTTCTCGAGCATATCCCACTCCATGGTCGTTGTCGTTTTCGTTGGCCTCGAACCTAGGCCGGCGGCCGTCACCCTGTCCAAGTGCATGGGCGTCTGGCGCGCTACGAATCGGATATGCCTATTCCAGCGCGGTCAGCACCGCGCCCTGCGCGCGATAGCGCCGCATCTCGTGCCAGCTCAGCAGCAGGGTGGCGACGATCACCATCGCGGCGCCGACCAGAGTCGACACGGTCGGCAGCTCGTTAAACAGCAGCCAGCCGAGCAGCGCCACCATCAGCAGCCTCGAATAGTCTACCGGGGTGATCGCGGCTGCTTCGCCGATCGACAGACCCTTGAGATAAGTCGCCTGCGTCGCCACCCCCATCGCCCCCATCGCGAGCAGTAGCAGCAGGTCGACCGGGGTCGGCCAGCGCCACACTGGCAGCGCCGGGACGAGCGAAAATCCCAGTCCGACCGTCGCGCTCCATGCAAGGATCGTACGCATCTTGTGGTTGCCGCTGAGCGCCTTCATGCAGATGATCACGCCCGCCGCGGTCAGTGCCGCCGCCAGCGCCACCATCTCCCCGGTGCCGAAGGCGAAACCCCGACCCGGGCTCAGCATGACCAGCACGCCCCCGAAGCCGACGCATGCGACGCCGGCGCGCACCGCATCGAGCCGTTCGCGCAAGAAAATCCGCGCAAGCGGCACCAGCCACAGCGTCTTGGTGAACGACAGCGCATTGGCCTTGGCGAAGGGCATGAGCTGGTAGGAGCGCAGGCTGAGCACCAGCGACGCGGTGCTCATCGCCACCATCGCGATCATCAGCCACGGCCGGCTCGTCTTCATCGACGCCCATCCGCCGCGCAGAATCACCGGCGCCAGCACGATCACGCTGGCGATCTGGCGATAGGTCGATTCGACCGCGGGCGGATAGCCCTCGCCCAGATATTTCACTAACGTGATCATGGTGGTGAAGGTGACGGCCGAAAGCAGGATCCAGCCGCCGCCGATCAGGTTCGGCGAAATACGCCGCCGGGCGACGCTCATGCCGGCCGGCCGGCGCTCCAGCGATCAGGCCCCATAAATGGAATTGAGCAACGCCGTATCGTAATATTCCTCGAAGGTTTTGATCCGGCCGTCGTCGAAGGAGAAGATCTGGATGTAGCGGCCCTGATATTTGAGCGGCTTGCCGCCCCACACCGCGCTGGTGGTGACGTCGATGTCGCTCGTCGCCTTGGTCACGATTACATCAGGATCCTCGCCGACCATGATCTCCTCGACCGTCCAGTCGAATTTTCCGGTCATGCCATCATGGATTGGATCCCAGAAGGCGCGGATCGCGTCCCAGCCATCGTGCACCGCCGCGCTGCAGGTGGCGACGTCGGCGGTGACGAAGGGCGTGATCACTTTCGGGCCGTCTTCCACCCACAGGCTGTAGAAATGCGGTTTGTCGACGAGATAGGATCCAAAGAAGGCGCGGATCACCTCGATGTTGCGGCGCGCCCGCTCGCTTCTGGTCGTGATCGGCGCGGTAACGGTGACGCGCTGTGCGGGTCGCAGGGTGGCACTGTCGGTCATGTCGGTCACTCCGCCGGATTTTGCATGATGATGGTCTTGGGCTCGAGATAGGCGCGCAGCCCGTTCGGGCCGCCCTCGCGGCCGATGCCGGATTGCTTGAAGCCGCCAAAGCCGATCGACATGTCGCTGCGCCAGCTATTGTGGCCGACTGTTCCCGAGCGCAACTGCCGCGCAACCGCATAGGCGCGGTCGGAATCCCGGGTGAACACCGAATTGTTGAGCCCAAACACCGTGTCGTTGGCGAGCCGCACCGCATGATCCTCGTCATCCGCCGGAATCACCGCCAGAACCGGCCCGAAAATTTCTTCGCGTGCGATCATGTCGTCATTGTCAACATGTGCGAAGATCGTCGGCTCGAAAAAGAAACCTCGGTTGAGGCGCGCCGGCCGCCGCCCGCCGGTGACCAATTGGTTGCCATCGCGCACCGCCTGACCGACCATCTCCTCGACCTTGTCGCGCTGCCGCCCCATCGCGAGCGGGCCCATTCCGGTCGCCGCGTCGAACGGATCGCCGATCGCGATCTTCTCGAAATTGGCCTTGAGCGCCTCGACCAGATCGTCATGGCGGTTCCTTGTGACGATCACCCGGGTCAGCGCCGAGCAGATCTGCCCGGTCATCGCGGTCGCCGAACCGGCCAGCGATTGCGCTGCGGTGGCGACGTCGTAGTCGTCGAGGATGATGGCCGCGGACTTGCCGCCCAGTTCGAGCGTGCAGCGCGCGACGCGCTCGCCGCAGATCGAGGCAATGCGCTTGCCGACGGCGCTCGATCCGGTGAAGCCAATCTTGTCGACGTCCGGATGCCGCACCAGCCGCTCCGACGCGGCGCGGTCGGCGGTGAGCACGTTGAGCACGCCCGCCGGTAAGCCGATCGCCTCGGCAATCTCGGCGAGTATATAACCGGTGCCGGGCGCTTCCGGCGGCAGCTTCAGCACGATCGTGCAGCCGGCGAGCAGTGCGGGCGCGACCTTGTAGGCGGTAATGTTGACCGGCGCGTTCCACGGCACGATCGCGCCGACCACGCCGACCGCCTCATAGGCGATCAGCGCATAATCGCCGCCGCCCGGCGGGTGGTCGAAACGCTCCTCGAAAGCGAAGGTGTCGGCGAGCCCCGCATAACAGCGATAGACGCCGCCGATCGTGCTGGCGAATGCGTCCGCGATCGAATGGAGGATGCCCATCTCGTTGGGCCATATCTCGGCGATGTCGGCGGCGCGGGCGTCCAGCCCGTCGGCCAGGCCGCGCAGATAGCCGGCGCGCTGAGCATGGGTCAGGCGCGGCCACGGACCGTCGTCGAACGCCTTGCGTGCCGCCGCTACCGCCCGGTCGATATCCGCGACATCGGCTTCCGCGACGGTGAGGAACACCTCCTCGGTCGCGGGCGCCAGCACCGTGATCTGCCGACCGCTCTGCGGTGCGACCCAAGCGCCGTCGATGAACAATTTGTCGAGATGCCTGAGAATCTGGCGGGTCGCATGATCGGCCATGGAAAAACTCCTTGTAGTTACGCCGCCTTGACGACGAAGGGCGAGGTAAGAAGCGTTGTGCAATTTTCGATGTCGACAAAGTTGAACTCGTCGGGCCGAACGTCGGTTATATACTTTGGCTCGGCAAAGGCGGCGGCCAGCGCCGCCTCATTCGCGAAGGTGAGCGCCGCGACCCCGTCATAGTCTCCACTCGCGCCGAACAAAGCGGCGACTGCCGTGCCGCCGACGACGAGATGATGTTGGACGTAGCTGAGGATGTGCCGGGTGAAATCGGTGCAAGCGAGCAAGGTCGGCGCATGAACGTCGCTCCAATAGGCCGTGAACGCCTCCTGCGTCATGCCCGGCTTGCGTTTGATGCAGACGATGATGGTGATAACGGCCATAACTCTTAAAAGCGCGCGGCGAGCGTTACGCCATAGGTCGCTGGCGGTTCGATGTTGCCATAGATCGGATAGCCCCACAGAGGGATGCCGAGGATCTTGTTGCCCGCGACCAGCTTGTTGGTCACGTTCTTGCCCCATACCGTGAGCGATAGGTCGTCGGTAACGGCGAGCTTGGCGGAGGCGTTGATCTTGGTGACCGCCTTCTGGCTGATGACGTCGTCCTTGAACTCGCTGAAATAGATCCGCGATTGATAGGCGGCGTCGGCCCCGAGCGTGAGCTGAAAGGTGCCAGGCAGGTGAACGACATATTGGGCGCCGAGCGTAGCCGAATATTTCGGCGATCCCGGCAGCGGGTTGCCATTGAGATTTATCGCTGCCGCCGTCGGTGTCAGCGGATTGACCGACATGAAGCTGGAGAATTTGGAGTCGAGATAGGTGAAATTGGCGTCGATCGTAAACTGCCGGGTGATCCGCGCGTTCGCGGAAATCTCGCCGCCCGATATTTTGGCAGCTGCTGCATTGGTGGTCAACGTCGCCAGGCCAAGGATCTTGTTCACCTGGAGATCGGAATAATCGTAGTGGAACGCCGCGATAGTGACGTCGAGCTTGTTGTCGAGCAGCCGGCTCTTTATGCCGGCCTCATACGCCCAAATCTTCTCGGGATTGATCGCCGGATTAACCTGTCCGACATTGTACGTGCCGCTCTTGAAACCGTTGGTCGCTGATGCATAGACAAGGATTTTTGACGTCAGGTCGTATTCCACCCCGAACTTCGGCGTAAAAGCACTCCAGCGATGCGCATCGTCGATCGGGGTGACTGTGCCGAATGAGAAGGCCCCGACCGAGGTACGCCGCTCGGTGCTGTAGCGACCCGCAACAGTGGCGCGCAGGTGGGGCGTGATCGAATATGTTCCCTGCAGGTAGCCGGCGAGGGAGTCAATTCCGAGTGTGCCCTGCTGCTGGTACAATAGTCCTGCGAACTGAATAAACGGCACTTGAGTGAGATTGCTGACCTTCTCATGATAATAGGACACGCCGGCCGTGATCTGCAGCGCAGAAAGATCGTAGTTCAAAATCAGTTCCTGACTGATCTGATGGCTCCGCTCGGTATAGTCGGTGATGCCGAGACCGGCGCTCGTCAGATCCGAACTTGCTATGTTGCGCCGGTAGAACTGACGCCATCCCGTGATCGAATTCAGGCTCAGGCGGTCGGTCAGGTAGAACTTGGCATTCAGGGTGAGCGCATAGCCTTCGCGGCGGTTCGCAGGAGACTGGACGCCGGTTGAAATGTCTTGCGAATTTTTGATTGTGTTGCCGCCGAAGTCGCTTACGCCTTGCAGCACGAACCCCGGATATGCGCCGAAACTCGCCGCATAATTATTGTCGTCAAGCTCATGGCCATACTGGCCGACGAGCTTGATATCGACGTCCTTGTTGGGATTGTACTGGACGGTCAGGCGCGCCGCCTGCGAGTTGGCATCGTTGATCTGATGATTAGCGCCATAATCATAGCCGTAGCCATCGCGCTTCACCACCTTGAACGCAAGGCGCGCGCGCAGGTCGCCGCTGCCGTCGAGCGGTAGATTGACCGCGCCTTCCGCTTGCACCAGCTTGTAATTGCCGACGCTCAAATCGAGATAACCACCGGCTTCGCGTGTCGGGTCATTGGTGATCAGATTGACCGCGCCACCCGTCGCATTGCGACCGTAGAGCGCGCCCTGCGGCCCGCGCAACACTTCGAGCCGAGAAATGTCGTAGAAAGACGACAACTGCTCGGTCGGGCGGCCTACATAAACGCCATCTACGTAGAAGGCGATGCTCGAATCTGCCCCCGAGGCGAACGACGACAGGCCGATGCCGCGAATGAAGATGCGGTTGACGCCCTGTTGCTGGCCGCTGCGTACGCCAGGCGCGACGAAGGTCAAATCGGCGAGGCCGGTGACCTGCTTGCGCTCGATTAGCGCCGAATCTAGCGCGGTGAGCGACAAAGGCGTCTTGAGTGCGAGCTGCTCGCGGCGCTGCGCGGTAACGATGATATCACCCATGACAGTACCGCTGTCGGCAGCTGACGTCGCGGGCGAAGTCGGGGCCGTCTGGCTCGGCGCCGGGACCGCCGCCGGGGTTTTCGGTGTCTGCACGGAAGGCGCGCCCGACTGGGCCATAGCAGCGCCGGCCCAGGCGAGTTGGGCTACTAGCGTGGTTGTCGCGAGCAGCCGGGCGCGCGTTGCCGGCTTTGCAATCGTGGTCTTCATGATATCTTCCCCTTCAGGATATGTTTCTTTTTTAGTTGCTTGGTGGTTTTGGCGGAATGCCGTCATGGCTTGCGCGGTTCGGTTCGAGAGAGCGCCTTGGACTTGGCGGCGACGTAAGCGCGCACCGCTTCGACATCGGCGGGTGAAAGCACCTTCTTGAAGCTCGCCATGCCACGGTCGGACAGAATCCCATCGACAAGGATGGCCCGCCAGGTCGCGCGGTCTGCCAACGCGCCCGAACGCCGCAAGTCTGGCAGAACGCCGCCCGAATTGGCGCCCGGTCCGTGGCACCAGCCACAGGTCGTCTCGTACACGCGTTCACCGCGCAAGAACTGCTCAGACGTGAAGTTCTCCGCTGGAATTACCGGCGGCGCGAGCGGTGGGGGAGCGTATTCCGGCAACGTCGCGCTGCCGCCGAGCCTGAAGGCGAGCACGCGACCGTTGGGCTTGGCGCGCTTTTCGTCGCCGAACGGCGACGTCAGGCCATACCCTCCGCCGGCACCCGACACGACCGCAACATATTGTACGCCGCCAACCGAATAGCTGATCGGGCTGCCCGCCACTTGGGTCTGCGCCTGAAAGTCCCACAAGCGACGACCGGTGGTGGCATCGAACGCGTCGAACTGACCTTGCGGGTTGCCCTCGAACACCAGGTCGCCCGCGGTTGCCAGCACCCCCGCATTGGCGGGTCCAGGCTGTGCGGTGCGCCACACCTCGCGCTGCGCGACTGGATCCCAGGCGATCAGCGCACCTTTCAGCGAGGCGCGGATTGCCTTAAGCGAT
Source organism: Sphingomonas sp. TF3 (assembly GCF_003985085.1). Taxonomy (NCBI): domain Bacteria; kingdom Pseudomonadati; phylum Pseudomonadota; class Alphaproteobacteria; order Sphingomonadales; family Sphingomonadaceae; genus Sphingomonas; species Sphingomonas sp. TF3. Next base: position 160,854 of record NZ_RWKS01000010.1, read on the forward strand.
GCGGCGTCCGTCGGCAGCGCATTCTTGTCCGAATAGCTGCCCAAGTTGAAAGTGCCCTTGCGGTAGCGATATTGCGCGTCCTGCTGGTAGAAGAACGGTACGTCCTGTACGGGAATGTACATCAGTCGGGTCTTCGGGCTGAACGCCATCGGGTACCAGTTGTGCGCACCGTACGCCGAGGGCGACATCAGGAATGGCGCGGTCTGATAGCGTGCGCCATCCACCTCGATCGGCCGGCCGGTCTTTGCATCAACTCCGGTTGCCCAGTTCAACTTGGCAAACGGCTTGGCCGAAATCAGTTTGCCGTTCGTTCGGTCGAGGACATAGAAGAAGCCGCTTTTCGGGGCCTGCATCAACACTTTACGCGGTTTGCCATCGATGGTCAGGTCCGCGAGCACAATCGGCTGCGTCGCGGTAAAGTCCCAGCTTTCACCGGGTGTTTCCTGGTAATGCCATTTGTATGCACCCGTCTCCGGGTTCAGTGCGACAATCGACGACAAAAAGAGATTGTCGCCCTTCCCGCCCGAGCGCAGCTGGTGGTTCCACGGCGATCCGTTGCCCACGCCAATATACAGCTGGTCCAGTTCGGGATCGTAGACGATCGCGTCCCACACGGTGCCGCCGCCGCCGGTCTTTTTCCATTCGCCGTCCGACCAGGTCGGGACGGCTGCGCGCTTGAGCACGGCATCCGAAGCTGCAGCATCGGCTTTGCCCGCTGCGTTGGGGACCGTGTAGAAGCGCCATTTCTGGGCGCCGGTCTGCGCGTTGTAGGCGGTGACATAGCCGCGGACGCCGAGCTCGGCGCCGGCATTTCCGATCACGACCGCGCCCTTCACGATCCGCGGCGCACCGGTGATCGTGTATGCGCTATCGGCAGGGACCGTTGCGACCGCCCACTGTACCGCGCCGGTCTTTGCGTCGAGCGCGATCAGCCGGCCATCGAAGGTGCCGACGAACACCTTGCCGTCGTAGAAGGCGGCTCCGCGATTAACGACGTCGCAACAGCCCCGGACGGCACTCGCGCCCGGCACCTTAGGATCGTATTGCCACAGCTGCTTCCCGGTCGCGGCATCAATCGCCACGACCTTAGACCAAGCAGTCGTAATGAACATCTTGCCGTCGATGACCAGCGGCGTGGTCTCCTGGCCACGGTTGGTGTCGAGCTCGAGCGACCAAGCCAGACCCAGCTTGCCGATCGTCTTCGTGTTGATGGCATCAATCGCGCTGTAGCGCTGCTCGGCATAGGTGCCGCCATGCGTCAGCCAGTTCTGCGGCTCCGATGCGGCGTTCACCAGCCGCGCGGTCGTGACAGAAGCCGAACTGTTCGGCGCCACGGCGGTTTCTTGTGCGGTTGATCCGCACGCTGCCAGCAAGACAAATGTCGGAAGCACGGCGACGACGAAGTTCATTCGACCATGCCCACGCATATTTATATTTTGCCCGCGCCCGATCAAATCACTCTCCTGTCGAGCGGGCTTCGTTCGGCTCCTTCTCTAACACCGCTATGACGACCCGAAGGCCCTTACTGAAATATGGCTTTGGACTGGTTCGATACGGTTTGCGTTGCTTCGATATACCTAGAGAAGGATCGCCATCACCGGACACAGTTGGGCTCGGAATACCACGCTCCCAAGGTAAGGTGAACGCTAGCTAGTCGCTCGCCCGCCGTGCCAGACCGGCCTTGAACGCCCCGGCCAGCTCTCCCTCGGCACACCGACGGCAGCTAAACGACGCCAATTGGGCTCTTGCCAATCGTCCGCTTCGACCGGTGCAAGCGGCAGCTTCCGGCAGGATCGGACGTTGACGAAGCGGAGTTGAACGACCGGGTCTGGTCGACACCCGCCGATGGCCTCGCCGTCGCGAGGACCCAAACCCGCCCTTCACGGCGAGATTGCCGCCGCTGGAAAGCGGATATCGATTCATGTGACAAGTGCTCGCCTTTCTGTTGGACAGCGCGATCATTGTGAAGTCCGAGGTGTAGGACGAAGCCGTCATTGCCACACACCCGCGAATGGCGCACCTAGGCCTCGCAATCTGCCTCGTCTTTAACTAACGGATTAAACTTCAAGGCTTAGCAGGCAAGCTCCAGCGGTCGTGGGGACGACTCGCAGGCGAAGGACCACCAGGGGGACGTATTGGACAAGCTGCTCGACCAAGTTTTGTATCTTCTAGGACTGGTCTACTTCTACCGCTGGGTGGTCCCTTTCGTGGTCCTCCCAATTATGCTGGCGATTGCGGGACTCCTGCATTGGCGAGCCGAGCGTGTGACGCGTCCATTCATCGCGGCCGCGCGGCGGCGGGCAAGCGGCTTGGCCGCCGCGCTCGGACCCGATCAGGAACCGGCAGCCGAGCGAGAGGCGTTCTCGCGCTCCTTCATCGAGGTCTCGCAGACCATGTGCGCCGAAGCCCCAGGCGCAGAATCCTTGGTCCAAGCATGGCGCGAATTCCAGGAGTCCATCGTCGACGAAGACCAGTCGCCGATCCGAAACACGAGCCGCCCCACCACGTTCTTCATCCGCGTCATACCCCGTCAGACGACCCTCACCTTCGCGTCCAACATCTTCGTGGGCGTCGGGCTGGTCCTTACCTTCCTCGGCCTCATCGTCGCACTCAACACAGCCGCACGCGGCATGTCCGGCGGCGGCGTGGCGGACGCCCAGCTCGCGCTGACGGGCCTCCTGACGGTCGCCGGCGCCAAGTTCTTCTCATCCGTGGCCGGACTGGTCGCCTCGATATGGCTGCGGACCGCGGAGCACAGCCTGAGCCGTCGCGCGACCGCGCCGGTGGAGCGCATCTGCGATCTGCTTGAACGCGGCCTCCTGTACATCCCGCCACAGCGGCTCGCGGTCGAGCAGCTCGCGGTGCTGCGGGAACAGCGCGATCAGCTGAAGTTCTTCAACACTGACGTTGCGCTACAGCTGACCGATCGCATCGGCGAGCAGTTCCGTGCTGCGATGGCACCGGTCACACAGTCGCTCGGGGACCTAAACTCCAACATGACGTCCGTCACGCAGGGGATAGGAGCGGGCGCGCGGGAGGCGATCGAGAAGGTCAGCGGCGAGCAGCTGCGCGGACTCAGCGACACGCTGGCCTCGCTCCGTGAACGGCTGGACGATATCGGTACCAAGGTCGGCTCATCCGGCAGCGACGCGGCCGAGCAGATCAAGGCCGCCGGATCCGAGTTCTCCTCCGCCGCCCGCGACATCCGCGACGCGTTCGACAAGCTCGTCGGCAACGTCGACGGCCTTGGACAGCGCCTGACGACGCAAGGAGAGGAAGCCTCGCGCGCGCAGGACGAGGCCATGGCGCGCATCCGCGAGGGACTGGAGGGTGCGCAAGTTCGAACGACCGAGATGATGGAGAAGGCGGTCGAGGCTCTGCAGGCAGCGGGACGGCAGGCGGCCGAGGAGATGCAGCGAGACCTGGGGAACGCACTCGCCAGCGGAGTCGCCCGGAACCAGGAAACTTTCCGCGTGGCCATGGAAGAATCGGGCGAGGCGCTCCGAGAGACTTCGTCCGGTCTGGCGCGCGCGATCGCCGGCGCTGCCGACGGCATCGAACGTGCGGGCACCAACTTCGCGCGGAGCTCGGACAACGCCTCGAAAACTGCCGGCGCGATGGGTGACCTCGTTACGAACGCCGAGCGGGTTTCATCCTCGCTTCGGCAGGCGACCGAGGGACTCTCGGGCGCCGCAGCCCCGGTGCTCCAGGCATCGCGCGCCGTCGGCGACGCGGCCAACCGGGTCGCGAGCGCCGTCGAGGCGAGTGGCGCTGCGGAGGCGCAGGCACTGCGCGAAATGCGTGAACTCGCTAACGGGGTGACGCAAACGCACGCCGCGGCGGAGGGCGCGTGGCGCGACTACAGGGCCCGCTTCGAGGGCGTCGATCGAGCGATGGCCGAGACCGCAGACCGGCTCGCCGCCACACTCGGGGAGTCCCTGACGGAGTTCCGCCGCTTCGCGCAGGACACCGATCGGGAAATGGCTGCAGCAGTCGGCAAGCTAGCAACTACGGTCAGCCAGATCGAGGAGTATGCCGAGGCGCTTGACGAGTTTGTGGAGCAGGGCCGCGGTCCTCGACTGGAGCCCGCTGAGTGATCTTGGACGAGGCAATCGAGCACACCGTCGAGGAAGAGAACTACTTCATCTCCATGACGGACATGATGGTCGGGCTGGTCTTCATCTTCATCGTCCTGCTGATGTACTTCGCCCTCCAGTTCCGCGACGTGACCGAGCAGCTATCCGGCGCCGATCGGACGCGAACCGAGATCCTGCGGAAGCTCGAGCGCACCTTGAAGGAGAAGGGCGTGCAGGTAACCATCGACACGCAGAACGGCGTCCTTAGGCTCCCCGATGCGATCCTGTTCGACAGCGGACGCGCCGAACTGAAGCCGGCCGGCGAGGTCGCGATCGGCCACCTCGCGGAGGCGCTGTCGGACGTCCTGCCCTGCTACACCGAGCTACCCTCCACGCAGGGTCGCCCGGCACGCTGCCCGCAGACCCCGCACCGCATCGAGTCGCTCTATGTCGAAGGACACACTGACGACGTACCATTGAACGGGCGGACCCAGTTCGCGGACAACTGGGACCTGTCGGTCGTCCGCGCGACCAACACCTATCGCGCCCTCGCACGGAATTCACCTGACCTCGCGTCGCGCTGCGCGCGCAAGCCCCAGGGCTGCGAACCCGTGCTGAGCGTGAGCGGATACGGCCCTCAGCGCCCCGTCCACGGCGGCGGCGGATCGCTGGAGGAGCAGCGCCAACGCGACCGCCGGATCGACCTGAGGATCCTCATGGTCACGCCCGACGCCGGTGAGACCACCCGCGCCATCGGCAACAGGTTGGCGATGAAGTGACATCTCTCGCCACCCTCCTGGCCGATCCGACGGCACTTATCCGTCGCGTGTCCGTGAAGGCGCCGGAGCCGGCCGCCATCCGTCGGGAGGCGGCGAAGATAGAGGGCGCTGCCACCACCGTGCGAAATCCGGAGATGACGGCGGTCCTGCAGGCACGCGTCGCCGCGCTCGTCAACGCGGGCGACGTCGAGGCCGTGACAAGGCGCGACCTACGCGACAGCTGTCGCACCTTCCTACACGCCCCCTACCCTCCGGGCGAGGACGACTTTATCGGACGAGCGATCGTCGATCGCGTCCGCAGGACAGGGCGGCGGCCAGCCTTCTTCGCGCTTCTCGACGCCTATCTCGACGGTTTCAAGACAGGCGACGCGACCGTGAAGGCGCTGGCGACGACTTTGAGGTCGTGCTCCGATGGATGGGCATGGCGACCAGGAGACCCCTGGCGGGACCGGCTCCTCGCGTTCGACCTGCTCGACCCCGACCTCGCTCCGGCGCGGATCGCACATGCGGTGCTCGCTTCCGCGCGGGGTCCGAGGCCCGTATTGCAGGCCGCGGGGCTTGATCTCGGTGCACGCCCCAGGGGCGGCATGTCCGAGGCAGCCTTCGTGGAGGCGTGCCGCCTCACTTGCCGCCTGCAGGGCGAAGCGGCGAAGGTCGCGCAGACGATGCTGCTGCGCTGGGCCCAGCAGCAGCCCGGCACGACCTCGTTCCCCCGTGCGTGGCCGGAACTGGTCAGCGCGTGCCTCCTTCCTTGGCGGAAGAGCGATCCCGACGCCGCGCACAAGGCGTTCCTGATCGACGAACTGGAGCTGCTCGGCGGCGGCGACCCGCGCACGGCCGGAGGGGGCCGCTGGCCAGCGGTCGAGAAGACGGCGCCGGACGCATACTCGGTCCTCCTGCGCTGGCTGACGCGCGCCTCGGTCATGCAGTTCCTTGAGATCGTCGACCGCTCTCTGCGGGAACCCGACGCCCGCAGGATGTGGTCGTACCGCCGCGCCTTCTGGACGTCCTACCTGCTGGCCGATCAGGGACCCGCGATCGAGCAGGCCTGGGTCGCCTTCGGGTCCGACGGCGCGAAGCTGGCGCGGGCCGCAGCGCGCGAGTCCAAGGACAAGAGCCTATCCGTTTTCGGGATCCAAAACGAGAAGTCCAGCCAGCACGCCGCGCTGATCGTGAGGATCGGTGACCTGCTGATCGTCGACTGGAGCCACTCGGGCAAATACAACGTCTGGCGCAAGGGCGAAGGCGGCCCCGAGCTCTTCAGGCCGAGCTACGCGGCCGGGAGTCTGGACTCCGCGCCGCTGCGCGACAGCCACAGCGCGCCCTCGCACTACAACTGGCAGAAGAGTCTCGCCTACATCATCGAGGGGCGCCGCTTTATGAACGAGAAGCCAGCTTGGAGACCGAGAGGTGTTTAAGCGCAAGGCGAAGACGCCGCCGACCAGCTTCGTCAGTCGGGCGGACGGTCAGCGCATGGTCATAGAGCTGCACGAGGCCGGCCGCCCCTTGCCCGTGGATCGCTGGACGGCCGCGCTCCCAGCGAGCGTGCCGGCGATGGCGGCACTCGCCGCGGCCGCCGAGGACGTCGGCGGGGACGACGGCGCGGAAGGGGCTCGCTTCGACGAGAGCTCGCTGACGCTGGAGGCACCGCTCGTCGCCCGGATCGACTCCCAAACCGCGTCGGCGCTCGGGCTCCCGGCTCCCACCCGTCTCGCGCTTGACATCCGCCCGCACGGCCGCATCGACGAGGATGGCTTCAGGATCACGACGCGCTGGGTCCAGCCCGGCGGGTTCCCGGCGAAGGCGAGAGTGGACGGGGCGCTAATCAGCAGCGAGGTGGGTGTCCGACGCGTTCCCGAACCACTCTGGTCGCTCCATGTTGCAGCGCTCGCCCTCTGCGCTCCCTTGGAACGGACAGAGCGCTTCAAGGCATTGGCGCATCTGCAGCAACTCTGGCCGGAGGACGCGGCAGGCGCGGTGGAGAGCGACAGCTACCTGAAGGACCTGCGCATCCACTACGCGGCCGGTCTGTCGCTCAAGATCGGCACACTCACACCCGACCGAACGGAGTTCGATCCAGTGCTCTTCAGCCCAGGGGCGATCGAGGACGCGCCTGAGGGCGGTCTGGACGAGGCGGCGGACGGCGTGCTGTCTCCCGCGGCCCAGAGGCTGTTCGCCACGGACCGCTTCCGCCGCGAGGCACACGCGCGACCCGTCTACGTATTGCGCGCCGGCGAATACGTCTTCATCGATCCGTCGCTGCGTCCCGCGCTGGATGTCGTGCGGCGGCTGCAGGACGCTCCCGAGGAGGAGCGTCGTCGCTTCGTGCTCAATCCGCGCGCAGTGTTCCGGGAGCGCCTCGGGGAGGATCTGGCGGAGGAGATCGGACTCGAGCGCCTGTTCGTCGAGACCGATCAGTTCTCAGCCCGCGTCTCGGGCGTCGATGTCTGGCGAGCCCCGGTGCTGCCGTGGCTGACTCCCGCAGGCGGCGGCGGCTGGCTGCCCGAGCGCTTCGGCCTAAGGATCGGCGACACATACCACACCATCGAGGCGAAGGACGTAGAAGCTCTCGTCGGGCGCGTCGAGGAGGGCAAGGCGGCCGGCCTCCAGGCAGTGAGGATCGACGACCTGGCCCGGCCGGTTGACGGCGGCAGTTCAGCGGAGGCGACCATGCTCCCGCTCGGCGAGCGGACGGACACGGCGCTCGAAGCGCTACGGCCGTTCGCTGGCGCCATCCCCCAGATTGATGGCCCTGCGTCAGAAGAAGGCGGCATCCCCCCGCCGACCTACCCCGGAAAGCTATTCCTGGTCGTCCGGGACAATTTCGAGGACGTAGATTACACGGCACCCTGGAACGACGCACCGCCCCCGCCCCCCAGCCGGACGGAGGCACCCGCGACGCTCCGGTCGCAGCTGAAGCCCCATCAGCAGATCGGGCTGGACTGGCTCGTCTCGGCGGCACGCGCCGGCCTGCCGGGGGTGCTGCTGGCGGATGACATGGGTCTCGGCAAGACGCTTCAGGCCATCGCGTTCATGGCCTGGCGGCGCGCCGAGGCCGCAGCTGGCAGGATCGAACCGGCGCCGTGCCTGATCGTGGCGCCGGCGGGACTGCTCGGAACCTGGCGAAAGGAGATCGGGCTGCATCTGCGGGAGCCTGCGCTTGGGCCCCTCGTCCCTGCTTTCGGTGGATCGCTCCGCGAGCTGCGCGAGGAGGACGCGTTCTCCGGCCGCGACATCGAGACCGGTCGCGCCGCGCTGAGCGCGGAGGCGTGGCGGGACGCCGGTGTCGTGCTCACCACCTACGAGACGATGCGGGACTACCATTTCAGTTTCGCCAGGACGCGGTGGGGCGCCATCGTCTTCGACGAGGTGCAGCGCCTCAAGAACCCCGCCAGTCAGGTGTCCCGCGCCTCCCTATCCCTGAATGCCGACTTCACGATCGGGATGACCGGCACCCCGGTCGAGAACCGGCTCCAAGACCTGTGGTCGATCATGAACGCCGTCGCGCCCGGCGTACTGGGTTCCAGCCGCGAGTTCGAACGGCGCCACGCAGGCGGTGACCGGGAGGCGCTGACGGCGCTGAAGGATCGGCTGTGCGAGCCCCAGAACGGTCTTCCTCCTCTGCTACTGCGCCGGATGAAGTCCGACATCCTGGCCGGACTGCCGCGCAAGCACGTGCATCCGTTCCGCGTCGAGATGCCTCAGCTCCAGGCCGACGCGTACCGGGACGTCGTAGTCCGCGCGGCGGCGGCGGCGGCCGCCGACAACCTGGGCAAGAGCGGGATGCTGACGGCGCTGTCCGAGATGCGGGGCATCTCGCTCCATCCACTGGATCCGCGGAGTGCGTCTGACGACCTCGACGGCTACGCCGCCCACTCGGCGCGCCTGATCCACTCGCTCAATGTCCTCGACGGAGTAGCGCGCAAGGGCGAGAAGGCGCTGGTCTTCGTCGAGGACCTCGCCATGCAGGAACGGCTGGCGGTCCTCATCCAATCGCGGTTCAAGCTGAAGCGGCTGCCCTCGCGGATCAACGGGCAGGTCCCCGGGCCGCGTCGCCAGCAGATCGTCGACGAGTTCCAGTCGCGAGGAGAGGGGTTCGACGTCCTCATCCTCTCCCCCCGGGCGGGCGGCGTCGGGCTTACGATCACCGCGGCAAACCACGTCATCCATCTGTCCCGCTGGTGGAACCCCGCCGTGGAGGATCAGGCGACCGACCGGGTGTTCCGCATCGGTCAGGAGCGTGAGGTGCACGTGCACCTCCCCCTCGCCGTCCATCCCGATCCCAACATCGGACCTTCCAGCTTCGACCTGCGGCTCGACGCACTGATCGACCGCAAGCGCGCGCTGACAAGCGAGCTGTTCCTGCCGCCGGAGGCCTCCGACGCGGACGTGAACGAACTGTTTCGCGAGGTTTCGCTGGCGGAGGACCTCCCGGAGGATGGCCTGCCGGCGCAGGATCCGTCCCTGCCCCCGCCTCCGTCCCCCGAGACAGAGGCGATCCGGCCGGACCCGGTCGTGCCCGAAGTGGTCCCGACGACGCCGACCAGCGCCGAACCGGTCGCGCCTGCGCCGCGACCCGTCCTCTCGATCGCGGCACCGCTTCGCGAGCCCCAGATGCGGATGTGGCGGCTCGAGGCCGGAGACCGGCGGCCGCTCGATGAGCTGATCGCGATCTTCAGCGGGAAGTCCGTCGCCAGCGTCATCATCCGCGACCCATACTGCCTGGGCACGAGCAGGGCGCGATCCGCGCAGGTGCGCTTCATCAAGGCCCTTGCCGACGGCGCACGGGCGGTCGAGAGCGCCTCGCTCGAATACGCGCCCGAGATCGATGGCGACCTCGACGAGTCCGGCAGCCGCCGTGACGTAGGTTCGCTGATGGCGCGGGAGTTCCCAGGAGAGGGCGGACCGCGCCTGAACCTCGTTCGCAGGCGTCGCAGGGGGGCGTCGGACGACTTCCACGACCGTTTCGTCGATATCGACGTCCGCGGAGCAGGCGGCGCGGTGGATCGACATTCGATCTCCATCGGCCGCGGCGTGGAGGCACTGTTCGACGCGTCCCGCCAGTGCACCGTCACCTACGTCCCGCCGACGCGGGCCCTGCCGTGATAGACTGGACATCAACGACGGTGCGCCTCGTCCTCATGGGAACCCGGGCCGGTGGCCAAGCCGGTAAAGATAGGGCGGGACAATGAAGGAAGACGTCACGCATCCAGCGATCGGCTGGTTCACGCTTTCCGAGGCAGACCGCGCGGCGGCGTCGCGGCACCTGGCGAAGCTCGCTTCGGACGGCACGCGCGACGAACTCGGCTTCGCACCGATCCACTTCGCGTTCGCTGACCGCTTCTTCCCAGGCACTTCCGTCCAGCACGCCCAGCTGCGCTACGTCCTCTTCGTCGCGTGGGCCTACCAGGAGCTTCTCGAGGCCGATCCGGGAGCTCGCTTCAGCGAGAAAGATCTGCGCGAGATCGAGCGGCGCTACTCGCGCCGTCTCATCGACACGGCTCCCCATTTGCAGAACTCCGGGATCTCCGGGTGGATGAAGTACGAGGCCGGGACTCTCCCCGCCGTGCGCGCGAGCACCATCTACTGGACCGCACTCCGCTCCTGGGGGCTCGTCCGGTCGCCGATCACCGGCGAGCCGCCATCGGAGGCGGAACTGCGAAACGCTTGGCCGCGGCTCGTCACGCGGGCGGAGACGGATGGCGGGAAGGTGGCGGCGATCGACATCTTCGAGGGAATCCCGAAACGCCCCGCCGACTGGACCCGCAGGACCGGACCACTTGACTTCGACCTGAGGCCAGCCGAGGCTAGGTTCCTGCAGGCCCGCTGGCGAACGACCGGCCATGGCGGATCGCAGCCGCTCATGAGCAAGCTGGCTGATGCGGGCATCCATACCGGACGACTTTGGTCCCGGGAGGTCCGGCGCGTCGCCAGCGAGCATGAACGCATCTCCCTCGACGTCGCCCGACGCGCCGCCTCGATGGCGTGCATAGCGCGCGCCGCACACGCGGCGCTGATCGAGGCCCGCCGCAACGAGGACCTCGGACGCGACGACGCCCGACACCGCGACGCGCTGCCGGACCTCGTCGCGGAGCATCGGCAAGCCACGCTCGAACTCGACGTCGAGGCGCTGAGGATTGAGACGGGGATGGACCACAGGCTTGCCACGTTCATCGATCGGATCAAGGCCTGGACCGCCGATGGCGACCAGCTCGCGGCGCTCGAGGACACGATCGTCCGGCGGGAGCACGAACTGAAGGGAGGTCGCGCATACCTCTCCAACGAGAGGCGGCGGGTGGACTGGAGCAAGGGGATCGCCGAGCCCCTGGACTACAGGTGGCCCACGGTAGCCCATCTGATTTCCAGCGTCCTGGAGGTCGCATGAGCTTCGAGTCCAGCGACGGGGCGTCCGTGTTCGCCGCGATGCGTCCGCGCAAGGGACAGATGCTGACCCGCGCGGTTATCGCCACCTACTCGCTGGACATGGTCGCGTTGCTGGGCCTGGTGCTGGCGCTCGGCGGAGACGACGAAGCCGACTTCGCAAGCTCGCCGCTCGGGTTGGTCAAGGCCTTCGAGCAGGTTCGTGGCAAGCTCGTCGTCATGCACCAGCTCGGTCGCATATCCGCACCCCGCGCGCACCGCTCGATCCTGCCTCTCCTGGATACCATGCTCCATGCCGTTGCGACCGACGAACGGACGGCCAGCTGGCATCCCAAGATAATGCTCGCGCGATACGCGGGCGATGGCGGCCACGAGTGGCGGTTCTGGATCGGGAGCCGGAACCTCACCGGCTCGACTGATCTCGAAGCGGGCCTGCTCCTCGTATCTGGCAACGGCCGCGGTACGAAGACAATCGCCGACGTCCACGACCTGGCCGCCGAATTGCTTGCAGGCAGCCTGCAGGAGGGCGAGCTCGCCGAACTGCGGGCGGCGAAGTGGTCCGCTCCAGCCGGCGTGACGGTGCGCCGGCTGCTATGGCGCAGGCCGGGAGAGGAAAAGCCGTTTCTGGACGAGTGGGACGGCCGTCGCCCCGAGCGCATCCGCGCGCTGAGCCCCTTTATCGACAGGACGGGCATCGGTGCCATCCTCGGTTTGATCAGCGGGCCCATGACCCTGATGACCACACGGGAGTCGATGTCTAGCTGCGGCCCGTTGGGGCGGGTCGAATACCGCACGGCCGCCGCTCCCGATCCTGAAGCGGAGGTCCGGGTCGAGGACCAGCAGGAGGAGGCGGCCGGCGACTTCTCGGACCGGCCCACCATCGGGGTGCATGCCAAGGTGCTCATGACGACCCGCGGACAAAAGGCGGAGATGATGCTGGGCAGCGCGAACCTCACGAGACGCGGCCTTCGAGGCCCCAACGCGGAAGCGGTCGTGCTCCTGGACATCACCGACCCAGCGGTATCCGGGCCGCTCGCAGGCTTCATCGACCAGGGCGTTCAACTCTCGGCGGAGCAGCCGGACGAGGAGCGCGAGATGCGCCTGCGGATCGAGCGGGAGCTCGACCACGCCATCTACGCGCTGCTCGAGCGACCGATGGCGCTCCAGCTAGACAGTGCCGGCCTGCGTCTCTCGATCGACGGAGGGATCGACGATCTGCTCGCCACCGCCACCGTGTCAGCAGCGTCGTTCGGCGCGAGCGAACGGCAGGTGCCTTGGCCACCCAAAGCGTCCGAGGTCGTGCTGCTGGAGCGTCCGCCTCCGCTCGAGGAACAGAGCTCGCTCGTGATCCTGATGGCCTCCAGCGTAAGCGACCCGGCGGTGCAGCGCAGCTGGGTGCAGCGGGTGGAGCTACCAGGTCTCGACGAGGAGCGTCGCGACCGCGCCCTGCTCGCGCGATACGTGGGCGTCTCCCGGTTCAGGGCGTGGCTCCGGTCCCTCCTGGACGGCTACGACGCCACCGGAGGCGAGCGTTGGACGGACGACGCCGCCAATCGTGGAAATGGCACCTCCCTCCCCATCTCGCAGTTCGAGCATTTCGCGCTGGAGAACATGCTTGCAAGCTGGGCGCGCGACCCGCTCAGGTTCGAGGCACGGCTCAAGGGCGTGACCGCCATGCTCGACACCTTCGAGGAGACGTTCGGAGCCCTCCAGGAGGCGGACGAACGCTCGGCGGCGCTGCGTGAACTGGGCGAGGTGCGTCCGTTCATCGCGGCCGTGACGCTCGCGATCGGACAGGAACCAGCATGACCGACCTCGCCCCCTTCCAGCGCGCCACAGTCCACGCCGCCGCGCGACGCCTCTCCGGTGGCGGACCGCGGCGCTTCCTCGTCGCCGACGAGGTGGGGCTCGGCAAGACGGTGATCGCACGCGCCGTGGCGGAGAAGCTCAAGGGCAGGTCGAAGCGGTTCAATGTGATGTATCTCTGCCCGAGTCTCGAGATCGCCGGGCAGAACCGGCCGAAGTTCGTGTCACTGACGGGCATCGAGGAAAAGGCCTACCTTCCAGGCGGAGACCGGCTGGCGCTCGTCCCGGGTTCGCCTCCGAGCGAGGGCAACGGCTACCGCATCTTCGCCTTCACGCCCGAGACGAGCCTGCCAGGCTGGAAGCCCGGGCCACGGACCGGCCGCAAGGCCGAGCGCTGTCTCATCCGGTCCGTCATTGAGCGGTATCCCGATATCGAGAAGGCGGTGCTCGCCCTCGACGCCGGGCGCGCAAGACCCCTCCTCGACGACACCGCCCCCCTCGACGGCTTCACCCATGTCGGGATCGACCGCGCGCTCCGCGACGTCTTCGCGTGCGGAGAGGGAGAAGCGCTCGAGCCAAAGGTCACCGGATGGCTGAAGCGCGGCGACACCGGGCTCGCGGAGTTCATCGCGCGGGCGCGGTCGGCGCTGGCGCTCGCCACGCTCCGTTCAAAGACGTTCAGGCCGGACCTGGTTATCCTGGACGAGTTCCACCGCTACGCCGACCTCATCCTTCCCCGACCCATGGTCGGCGGCAAGGACATCGAGCGCGAGCGGGCCGCCGTGCACAGGCTTCTCGTTGATGAGCTCACCGCTGGCCCCGAAGCACCAGCCCTCCTCCTCCTGTCTGCGACGCCCTACAGGCTGCGGCGGCTGGACGGCGAGGAACTGCACGCCGTCGAGCACTACCGGGCGCTGATCGACCTGGCCGGCTTCCTCACCGACGATCAGGGCGCGCGGCAGCAGGTGGAGGAGGCAATGCGGGCCTACCACGACGCCCTCCTCGAACCGGATCCGGAAAGGGTTAGGAGTTCGCTTCGCGTCGCCAAGCAGCGCATCGAGACCCTCCTCCAACCAGTGGTCTCGCGGACCGAGCGCGCGCTCGTTCACGAGGAGGACCTGTTCGATCGCCCGGCGACGCCGATCGTGGTGGAACCCGAGGACCTCAAAGTGTTCCGCCACTTCGCGAAGGCCGCCTGCGCGGTGGACGCGAAATGGGCCGGCTGGACGCCGGCGATGTGGAGCTCCATCCCCTACCCGACCCAGACCCTGCACGGCTACGCGCTATGGCCCAGACTGCGCCACGCGACGGGGCAACCCTCGCTGGCAGGATCGGGCCGGGGGCAGCTGGCGCACCCACAGCTGAGGAAGCTGGCGGAAATCGCCGGGGATCCCAAGCAGCTCAGCCTGCCCTGGCAGCCGCCTACCGCACCGTGGTGGCGTCTGGAGGGACCTTGGTCCGCCGCAAAGCGCCAACCGGGAAAAACGCTGCTGTTTTCCCGGTGGAAGGCGGCACCGACGGCAATTTCCGCACTGCTCTCGCTCCAGATCACCGGCGGGATGCGCAAGCCCGGCACCAAGCCCCCCATCCCGCTTCTGAGGCCAGGCGGCGGCGAACCGGGACCGCTGCTCGGCCTGTTCATGCAGTGGCCGACGCTATCGCACGCGATCGAGCCCATCAAGACCGGCGGAGGCTCGATCCGGGCGGTGCGGACGAAGGCACGGGACGACCTGCGACACTTCCTCGAGGAAAGACGGATTGCCCTCAATGGGATGGGGAAGCGCGCCACCTGGCTGGTTGCCTGCGCTCTCGAGAGGCACCTCTCGCGCCAAGGCTTCAACCGCATCAAGAGCGCCGTCCTGATCGCGAACACCGGGCGCGGCGGCCTTGCCTGGGACGACATCGAGGCCACATCGAGCATCTCGCCAAGCGAGCTCTCGGCGCTCGCCGACCTCCTCGTCTCCTCGCCTGGCGCGATCGTGGCGAGGTGCGCGCGGCGACACGGCGTGCCTCTGGATACCGCCAAGGAGGCAAGAGCGGTGTTCGCGTTCGCCTGGGGGAGGCTCCGCAGCTACCTTGGACACCGCACCTTCGCGGATATGATCTTGTCGGCCTCGGACCGGAAGCGCTATCCCGACGCGCTGTGCGACGCGATGCTCAAGGGCGGCTTCGAGGCCGTGCTCGACGAACAGATGGGGATCCTCGGCGAGCTCGGCGATGCCAAGGGTCTACAGATCATAGACCGGCTGTCCGCCAGCCTGATAGATCGGCCGGGCCTCGTGCGCCTACGCCGTGGCAAGGCAGATGCGCGCATACCCGTGCAGGCGGTTGTACCCTTTTCCGGAGGTGAGCAGCGCCGGACCTCAAAGGGGAAGGGAGGCAAGCTACGCAGCGATGGCCTTCGCCAAGCCTTCAACTCGCCGTTCTGGCCGCATGTCCTGTGCACCACCTCGGTCGGGCAGGAGGGACTGGACTTCCATCTCTGGTGCCGCAGGCTGGTCCACTGGGACCTTCCCTCGGACCCCGTCGACTTCGAGCAGCGCGAGGGTCGGATCGCGCGCTACGGCAGTCTCGCGGTGCGCCAATCCCTCGCCAGCGCCCACGGCCGCCAGGCCGTGGCTGAGGCCGAACGTGCGAGCCCGTTCCTGGGGATGCTGAGGATCGCCCGCGAGCAGCCCGCTGGCGGGACCGGCCTGGAGCGCTGGTGGCTGCCTGCGAACGGTCGACCCGAGAGCATCAGCTTCGATTGGAAGTTCAGCCTGCGGTCCATCCGCAAGGAGCGGATGCTGAAGGACCTCCTCCTCTACCGGCTGGCGCTGGGGCAGCCTGAGCCGGATGCGTTCGTCACTATGCTGCGGCGGATCGGCGCGGACGCCGCCGAGGCCCGGAGCTTGGCGATTTGCCTGGCGGCCATATCGAGGGTCGACGCCGAGGCGCCCGCGGCCACCGTGACCAGGCCAGCGTCGCGGTCGCGGGTCCCGCCGGTGGACGCCTAGTCGGATGGCCACCTACGGGGGACGTGATCGCCGCCTACGGGCACCAAGCCGGGGCCCTTTCACCAAGCTACGAGGCCGTGTCCTCAGGGGACATGCTCGGCGCCGCGTTGGCAGGCCTCCCTTCCGCCGCGGCGCTGGCGGGTGCGAGAAGCAGGATCATCGACTGGTGGAGCCGCGCCTACCTCGACGACCGTGCGCTGCGTGTGCGCTTCATGCTCGAGGCTTCCGCGGCGCTGCCCATCCTTGATGCGGACAGCCCAACCTCGATCCATGCCGCGCTCGACTGGCGGCCGCTGCGGTTGCGGCAGAACCAACAGGTGCCGGAGTGGACACGGCGCAACATGCTGTCTGTAGCCTAGAATTCATTCTTGGAGGTTGGCTGATCAGCATCGAATGGACTAACCTGCCGCAATGCTTGATTTCCATGGCCTCAGGGGAGGTCCCGACGGCTGGCGCGGCTCGTTCGAGCGGCTGGTTCAACACCTCGCGGAAGTAAACAGACCGACCGGCGCCACCGAGTTCCGACCGATCGAGGGAGCGGGCGGCGATGGCGGCATCGAGGCATACTGGGTGTTCGCCGACGGCAGCGAGACCGGCTACCAGGCAAAGTTCCACGAACGAGCCGCCGACATCGACTGGGCCGCCCTCGATGGGTCGGTCGAGACAGCACTGGCTACGCATCCGAGCCTCGTACGGCTCGTAGTGGCCATGCCTTGCGACCTGACGGACGTGAAGCGTGGCCGTGGCACGTCGGCCCGCGAGAAATGGAACGGCCGCGTCCGCCAATGGAGGGAGGCCGCCGCGCCGCGCGACCTCACCTTCGAGTTTCTCAGCGGCAGCCAGATCGAACGTCTGCTCACCGCGCCGAACGCCGCGGGTCTCCGGGAATACTGGTTCTCCGAGCAGGATCTCTCGAAAGCATGGTTCCGCGCCCGTTTCGAACGCACGGTCGTGGCGCTGGACGAGCGGTACCATCCCGAGGATCATGTCGATGTCCAGGCAGCGGATCTCTTCAGGGCGCTGCGCGGCAGCCGGGAGTGGCGAGCCGGCTTCACCAAGCTCGCAACCGACGCAGCGAACGCAATGCCCGCGCCGCCGGACGAAGCCGCGGAGGCCGCCGGGTCGTACTCGGCACTCGCAAAGGCCATCGACCGGCTCCAAGCGCTGGCCAGTCCACGGTCAGCCTCCTCCGACAAACCGTTCCCGACTTCCGAATGGATCGACGCCGTCGAGCAGGGCCTGGCAGCGTCGCTCGCGATCGCCGGACAGCTGGGTGAAGACGGGCGACCCGGGATGGGCAGCTACCAGGCGAGGCGCGCTCGGGAGGAAGTCGGACTGGTACAGAATGCGCTGGCAGCCCTGCAGTCGCGTCTCGGCTCCGAGTATCAGCGTGCCGAAGACAAGCGGTACGCTATCATCGAAGGCGAGGCAGGCGGAGGGAAGTCGCATCTGATGGCCCGCGAGGTCGAGGTGGCACTTGCCGCAGGGGAGCCTGCGATCATGCTGCTCGGGACCGACTTCATCCATGGGGACGAGCCGGGAATGCAGATCGCCCGATCGCTCGAACTCCGCGGCATGTCGACCCACACGCTTCTCGGCGCGCTCGAGGCAGCGGCCGCCGCGCGCGGTACCCGCGCGCTCATCGCCATCGACGCGCTGAACGAAGGCGCAGGCGCCCGCTACTGGCGTGACAAGCTCGCCGCCTTCTCCACTGAGGTCCGGCGCTTTCCGCGCGTCACCCTCTGCGTATCGTGCCGCGACGTATACTCCGATCGCGTGTTCACGGGAGCCGCACGCGAGGGTGCTGCGCAGATCGAGGTCGAGGGATTCCAGACCGAGGAGGAGCAGGAGCACGCCGCTGCCGTCTACATGGACCGGCGCGGGATCGCACGTCCGGCATCGCCGTGGCTTCCCCCGGAATTCATAAACCCGCTGTTCCTGCGAACGACCTGCGTCGCGCTCGAGCGCCGTGGGCAGCGTCTCTTCCCGCTGGGGTTGCGCGGAGCCCGCGAGATGCTGCGCTTCTATCTGAACGCCGCCGCAGCGACGCTCGGCACGGACCACGACGGAACGGACGTCCTAGAAGCTCCACTCGTGCGCGCGGTTACCGCGATCGCCGCGGAGATGGCTCGACTGCGCGCTGACCACATCGAGCGCGACATCGCGGCGACGATCGTGGAAGACGCCTTCCGCTCGCACGCTGCACCCTCCGACGTGGCGTGGGTCGACCTCCTCCTTCTGCGCGGTCTGCTGCGCGCCGATCCCCCGGAGACCGAACCACTGGAGGCAGACGATCCGCTCGACGCGCAGGACGACGTGCTCCGCTTCGCATTTCAGAGGATACAGGACCAGCTCATCGCGAAGAGCCTCATCCAAGATCAGCCGGGCCCAGGCGGCCTCTTCGAACCGACGGGCGTGCTCGCCTTCCTGGTGGGGCGATGGGGGGTGGAATACGAATGGCGAGGCGTCCTCATCGCGCTCGCAGTCGAGTTCGCCGACGCGTGGGGCGCCGAGATGGTGGACCACATGCCGGGCGACTGGCTCCGCTGGTGGGACGATCCAATTCTCCAGGAGGCCTTCGTCGAGAGCGTACGCTGGCGCCAACACGCATCCTTCCGGCCGCGCACCCTGGAACTCCTGAACGCGCTGGAGTGGCCTGCGACCCCGTTCGACCTCTTGATAGAGCTATCCGCGGTCGAGGGGCATCCTTGGAACGCCGACGTCCTGCACAGGAACCTGGCGAAGCGGAGCATGCCGGACCGCGACGCCTTCTGGACAACCAGGATCAACGGCGCGCCGGACGAGCCTCGGGCCGCTCACCGGCTGGCGGACTGGGGACTCGGGGTAGGCCCCGCGACGGCGAGCGACGAAACCATCCGGCTCGCCCTGACAGCGCTCGGATGGCTCTTCACCTCCACGAACGCCGCGCTCCGAGACCGCGCGACGAAGGCGGCGACCGAGATCCTGTTGCGGCGGCCAACCGCCGTCGGGGCATTCGTCGAGAGGTTCGCGGACGTCGACGACGTCTACGTAATCGAGCGCATACTTGCCGCCGTGGCCGGGTCATGCCTGCGCGATCCCACTCCCGCGCGCCTCACGCTCGCCGCCGCAAGCGTCTGGCACCACGTGATCGCGAAGGGACACCTCCCCGACCACGTGCTCGCGCGCGACCACGCCCGCCTCGTCCTCGAGCTGGCTGCCGAGCGCGGTTCTCTTCCTGCCGACTGCGACCTCGATCGCTGCCGGCCTCCCTATGGCAGCACCGCTCCACGCTTCGGTCTCAACGAGGCGAAGGTGAAAGCGGAGTGCATCGCCGCCGGGGATCACAGCATCTTCAGCTCGACCGTAGAATGGGGGGGCGACTTCGGCACCTACGTCGTGAAGGGCCGAGCCCGCTCTTTCACATCGGTTCGCCTGACCAAACCACGCCCAGTCCGCCACTCGGAGGCATACCAGCGTTTCCGAGAGGAGCTGATCGACGGAGATGAGTTCCGGGTCACCCTTCTGTCCATCGTAGAGATGACGACAGAGCTGATGCTAGATAGCGACCGCCTACAAAGCCCTGAACGCCTTTGGGACATCTCGCGCACGGAGGCTGAAGCGACACTCGTCCACCAGCTCGGGACCCGTGGACGCAAGCGTTACGAGACCGAGGCGCGTCCGCACCTGGAGGGCGAGGAGGGATGGCTGGGTGTCGCGGATGGCGAGCTCGGGCTGATCGACCAGGAGCAGGCCAGGCTCTGGATAGCGCGGCGTGCGATCCGACTGGGCTGGACCAAGCGGCTGTTCCCACGGGATGCGGGTGCGGGGAGCGAGACATCGCGCGCCACGCGGATCGAGCGCATCGGCAAGAAGTACCAGTGGATCGCCTACCATGAACTGATCGCTCGGCTCGCCGACAACTACTGGCTCGCGCCCGAATGGGGTCCGGAAGCGGTGAAGAGGTACGAGACCCCGCTCGACCTCCCGTTCACCCGCACTCTCGAACCGACCGTTCCGCCTCGCGCCAACGATGACGCCTTCAGACCTACCGGGGAAGTCCCGGTCGTTCCTCGTCTCGCTCTGCGCGAAGTCGCCACCGCGGCCATGTACGAATGGGTGTTCGAGGACGGGATCGCGCCGGAACGGCTCGCCCTCGGCCTCTGCCCCGACATGGAAGGCGAAGACGGGGAATGGTTGACCCTCTACCGCTACGCCTCCCGCAATACGAATCACATACCCGCCGAGAACCACAGTGGAGCTCCGTCCCGGCTGAACGACTTCCACTTCGTCCTGATGGTGGGAGCCGGAACGGCGGACGTCCAAGACTTCGTGGCCACGGCTCGCAACTCATGGACCGATTTCCATCACGATTGGATCAATTGGGGCGATCTAACAGATGGCCCATACCTCTATGAGGCAGGCATGCGTTCCACTTGGCCGGAGACGGAATGGGTCACCACGGACGGCTTCCGGGGTGCCGAGCAAACCTATCTCAGGTTCTGTCGCGAGTACCGCTGGGAGCACCACCTCGACGGCACACTGCCCGAGGGCGTGACGCTCCAGGTCCCGAATCCCTGGCTCCTGCGCGAGCTCGGTCTCACGGCTGATCCCCATAGGCTCGGGGTGTGGGTCGACGGCGAGGGTCGAGCGACCATCGTCTCGAGCGTCGGTGACCGGAATGCACACTGCCTGGTACGCAGGGATGCCCTCGAGCCGGTCCTCGCTAAACGCGACGTTGCACCCCTTTGGATCGGAATGGGCGAGCGTTGCGCTTGGCCCGACCCCTCCAAGAACTCGGGACCGAACTGTCGATGGAACGGCATCCTCTGGCGTGAGGCGGATAAGGTGCGACACGAGGCCTGGGCCGAGGATCACCGACCCGGCCAGGG